>NZ_CBFHWH010000001.1:0-1614 GCF_965659035.1 Aequoribacter sp.
TAGACGCCGATATGAGTGCGCGAGTCAACGGCGCCCAAACCATGTCGATTATGATTTCACGTGTAGGCAAAGAAGATACGATTCAGATAGCAGAAACAGTTAAAGCCTATTTAGGTGAGCTAGAGCCCACACTTCCAGAGGGTATGCACGTACAAATATGGAAAGACGAGTCTGCTGATTTGACTGATCGTTTAGAGGCCTTAGTGAAAAACGCGCGCAGCGGCCTAGTCTTGGTGCTAATCGTACTCGCGTTATTCCTGCAATTTCGACTTGCGTTATGGGTTGCTGCGGGCATTCCTATCGCTCTGCTCGGTACTCTCGCGGTGTTTCCCGGTCTCAATATTGCCATCAGCACCATGTCGATCATGGCGTTCATTTTAGTGATTGGTATTTTGGTTGACGATGCCATCGTGGTGGGTGAACGTATTTTTGCGCACGAAGAGATGGGTAAACCCCGACTACAAGCCGCAGTGGATGGCACATCAGAGGTGTCGACGCCCGTCATTTTTGGCGTTCTTACAACGATGGCGACTTTTATTCCAATCATGAATATCCCCGGAGAGCTCGGTGGCTTCTTTATTGTGATCGGTGCCGTTGTCATCATCGCGCTATTTTTTAGTATTTTTGAATCACAACTTATTCTTCCTCATCACTTAGCTCACCGCCGAATGGCAAAGTCGCGGGAAGAAAAAAACGCGTGGCAGAAAATCCAAACACGCCTATCAGATGCTCTTGATGATTTCGCTGTCAATAAATTTAAACCCATGGTGCGGCTATCGGTCGAATATCGCTACTCTACGTTGGCCGTTGCAATTGCGGTGCTGACCATAGCGCTCGGCGCCCTACTTTCCGGCCGCATTCTGTTCCAATTTTTCCCCGCGGTCGAAAGCACCCGCATTTATGCCGCTGTTGTCATGCCCGAGGGAACCCCAATTGAAACGACCCAAAAGGTAATTCAAAGGCTTGAGGACTCAGCCGAGCAGCTCAAGAAAGAGTTAGATGCGATCCCGCTGGTGCAGGACCAAGAAGCGTTTTCCAAAGTATACACTGCGGTAGGTACAACCTTGCCCAAAGGGTCGCTTGAAGTGGGGCCGCCTGTGCAAACCAATATTGGCGAGGTGGGTATACATCTTAATCTACCGTCGGATTATAAGGGTACGCCAGTCAGTGTCTACGCAAACCGCTGGCGCGAACTCACTGGCACTATTCCTGATCTCGTAGAGATGAAAATATCAGCCAACAGTTTCACCATCGGCGCCGCGATCGATATCGAGTTGCTAGGAGACGACTTTAGCGAGCTCAAATCAGTCGCCGACGAACTCAAAGCCGTCCTTGCATCCTACCCTGGAGTCGTGGACATTTCAGATACTTTTAGATCCGGTAAGCAAGAAGTCAAATTGGCATTAAAGCCCGAGGCGCGCCATTATGGTGTCACATTGCGTGACCTTGGGGCGCAAGTACGCCACGCCTTTTATGGCTACGAGGCTCAACGAATACAGCGAGGTAAAGACGATCTTCGGGTGATGGTCCGCTATCCCAGAGAAGAGCGCGCAAACTTTGGCTCGATAGAGCATATGTTCATCCGCACGCCCAATGGTGCAGAAGTTCCGTTTT
>NZ_CBFHWH010000001.1:1714-11912 GCF_965659035.1 Aequoribacter sp.
TTGGCCAAGGATTCACGACCATTTCGCGCGTCGACGGGCAACGTGTCATCAAGGTGACTGCCGAAGTTCTGCGCGATAAAATCACGCCAGAACAAGTGTTATCCGAAGTTTTGGAAACCCGCCTTCCCGAAATATTAGAAACCCACCCTGGAGTGAGTTATGGATTGGCGGGCGAAGCTGCTGATCGCGCCGAATCCATTAGCTCGTTGGGCGCCTACGCTTTGTTAGCTCTACTCATCATCTATGCACTCTTAGCCATTCCGCTGCAGTCGTACTTACAACCCTTTGTGATTATGAGCGTCATCCCGTTTGGCGCCATTGGCGCTATTTTTGGACACTTTATTATGGGTGTTGATCTAACTTTCTTGAGCATCCTAGGTATTGTTGCGCTCTCAGGCGTTGTGGTGAACTCAAGTTTGGTTTTGGTTGACTATGTAAACCGTCAGCGCGTCTCGGGTGCACCCATTGAAGAAGCGCTCGTCAGCGCTGGAGTGGTCAGATTTCGCCCCATTCTACTGACCAGCTTGACCACCTTTATCGGCTTACTACCTATGGTCTTTGACACAAATGCCGCGACTCATCTTTTCGTGCCGCTGGCAATATCTCTTGCCTTCGGGGTGTTAGTCGGCACCGTGATCACATTGTTTTTGGTGCCGAGCTTATACCACATCACAGAAGATTTGTTTGGGGACCCACAGGCCGATTAATAATCGGCCATCCATGTATTCATACGCAGCTCTAGCAAATTGAGTGGTAGCGCGCCGGCGCCCAGCAGATGATCGTGGAACGCTCGAATATCAAAACGATCGCCCAGTTCCTGCTCGGCCTTAGCGCGCAATTCCAAAATCTTTAATTGACCGATTTTGTAGGCTAGCGCCTGACCCGGCCAACCGATATAACGGTCGATCTCGTTAATGATATCGGCCTCGGTCTTTGCGGCGTTTGCCATGAAGTAATCGATCGATTCTTGCCGACTCCACCCCAGGTAGTGCATCCCAGTATCTACCACCAAACGAACCGCTCGCCACATGTCGTACACTAATTGTCCGTAGCGAGAATAAGGGTCCTGATACAACCCCAGCTCGTATCCCAAACGCTCTGAGTACAGACCCCAGCCTTCGACAAATGCCGTGGCGCCCCCTATCTTTCGGAACATTGGCAGCCCCTCAAGCTCTCGGGCCAGCGCAATCTGCAGATGATGCCCGGGCATTGCCTCGTGCACACTCAATACTTCCATTTCAAACTTTGGACGCACCTCGGGTCGGTACAAATTTACATAGTAATAACCCGCTCGCGAACCATCGGCTGCCGGTGGCATGTAATACGCGGTGGTGGTATCCGGGGCAATTTGCTCGGGTATAGGCCGGACCCCGTAGGGAATGCGCGGCAAGCGCCCAAACAACTTTACCAATTCTGGATCAATGCGTTTCGAAATTACTCGGTACTGATCGTACAAGTCGTCGGGATTGTCATAGTAAAACTGAGGATCGGTCCTCAAAAACTCATTAAAGGCCTGCAAATCCCCATCAAAACCCACTTCCGCGATGATTTCCTCCATCGCCGCGCGAATACGTGCCACTTCGGCTAGGCCAATATCGTGGATTTGTTGCGGGGTGAGATTCGTCGTCGTGAAGCGCTGCGCCGCAAACTCGTATAGGGCTTTGCCGTTGGCTAAACTACCTACACCCACATCAGCTCGAGCAGCAGGGAGGTAGCGCTCGTTGAAAAACGTTTCGAACTTTTGATAAGCGGGGACCACGACATCCTTCACCACGCGTTCTGCCCGTTCCGCCAAGGCCTGGGCTTCCGCATGGGAAAGCGACCCGGCTAGCGCGATAAAAGGCTCGTAAAAAGGATTGTCTTGCAATCGAACTTGGGTAATTTTCGCAAGCTGCGCTGGAATGCGCTCCATAATCACTTTTGCCTGTACTCGACCTTGTCGAATACCCTCTTCCAGTATTGCCTGCTCTTGTTGAAGCCTACTAGGCAGGCTCTCCAGCCGCTGCAGCCATCGCTCATAGTCGTCTCTCGTCTGAAACGGCAGCGTCTCTGCCGCAGTAAAGAGTGATTGAGGCCCGCCGCGCATGGTAATTCCCATCAAATGGAAACCCAAGTCGTAGCCGCGTCGTTGATTCCGAATTTGGAGCAACAATAGCTCTTTATTCAATTTGGCCTCAGCGGACAGCGAGGCCCCATCGATAGCCACCAACCGTTGCTCGAAACCAGCGAGCGCTTGATCCTCGCGGGCTTGGGCCTCTAGACTCACATCATCCCACTCGCCAGCACGCTGCGTGTCGCCCATGAATACTGCGTATTCCGGGGAATTTTCTACTACCCACGCCCAATGTTCATCGATTAAGGAATTCAGCGTGTCATCACTCGCAAGTGACGACACCGCGAACCAATAATTCGCCAACAACAGGATCAAGCCACGCCGAATCATGATTATCCCTCGTGAGTAGGCTGTATCAGTGTTTTTACACCGGTCGCTTGACTCGCGTATTCGCGCACCAAGTCCAGAGACAGTGCCTCCGGCAATGACACGCGATGGGCATAGTGGCTGGCAAAGCTTGTTGTTAGTTCGGCTGCGACGCGCGCTCGCATTCGCATCATGACCTCAATACCAGCGCGTCCGAGGAACTGCGGTAGCAACCAGCCGTTAATCGACCACGCAAAACCAAAACCGCGATGTAAGGTCGTTGGACTGACATCTAACCCGCCGTAAATATACAGTTGCTTAAATCGATCGCTTCCGTAGCGATTGTATTCAGTCAAGTGCCTAGCTGCGGCGGCCTCCATACCGTTGAGTAGGGTACTACCAAGCGTGCCGCCACCAGTGGCGTCGAACGCGAGCGTTGCATGGTAACGATCGCAAGCGTCCGTAAGATCCGCAAAGAAATTAGGATCTTGGCTGTTAAGCACGCACTGTGCCCCCTGACTTTCTAACAGTGTTTTCTGTGTTTCGGAACGGACCACACAAATCAGGGGGATACCATCGGCTAAGCACAAACGATTTAGCATTTGCCCTAAATTAGAAGCCGCGGCCGTGTGAATGATGGCACTGTGCCCCTCCATTTTCATGGTCTCAATCATGCCCAGTGCAGTCATCGGATTAACAAAGCTCGACGCACCTTGTTCGGCACTCGCACCCTCAGGTAAAGGCAAACATTCCATGACATTCGCGACGCGATACTGTGCGTACATACCGCCACCAAATGCGCCCACCTTTTTGCCCAGCAAAGCCTGTGCAGCCTCTGAGTCACCCGCCGCGATCACAGTGCCCGCACCTTCGTTTCCGGTTGCCAGTGCCATACCCAATCGTGCAGCAAAAAACTGCACGGCGCCTGGCTTGGCTTTAGCACGAATCTTAGTCTCGTACCCAGAGCCCGACGAGGTCAGCGACTCTAAATCCATCGGCGCTGTCAATAATGCGAGGTCGGACGGATTAATCGGTGCCGCCTCCACCTGAATCAATACCTGGTCTGAAGCCAAGTCTGAAAAGTCCTTTGCCTCAAAATAGAGCGATGCTTCGCCGTCAGCGGTAAGTAAAGATTTTAATTGATAGCCAGTAGTCATAATTATCCTTATCGGTTTAATGATGTTCGCTCACCAGTTTAGCGAGTCGGTCCGGCGAGCGCCATGCCCCCCAACGTAATCTGCTCAAATATAGCCCAGCTAGGCATACCAGCATCGCAACAAAGGTCCACCAAGAGACCATAGGACCCAGTTGCCAGATCTTAATAATAAATACTTGCGCTACCAACATAGCCCAATGAACGGAGACCGACGCGAACATGAGCCAACGCGTATCGCCCGCACCTCTGAGCACACCCGATGCCACCAAATTGATGCCGTCAGCAATCACGTAGCACGCTAGGCCTAGCATCATTGCCTCCGCTAGGACGCTAATTTGTTCGAAATCCTCTGAACCTGTGTCAAAAACGCCGACCAGCGACACAGCTAAGGTCGCGAACGTAATGGCGAAAATCACTGTAACCGTGAGGGCGATGCTGAATCCTGCCGCGATCACTCTGTTCAGATTCTGTGACTCACCCGAGCCGATATAACGCCCGGCTAAACTCATCACTGCAATATGCAAACCAATCATCGAAATAAAAGACATCAGGTCCCAGTTAAACACGATGGCCATTGCTGCACCCTCGCGAGTACCGTAGTTCTGAAACATCAGCATGAATAAGTTAAACGTCACAACGTTCATGAACGATTCAAGCCCCGACGGAAACCCATAGCGTACAAACTTTCTCAGAATCCCCATATCAATCATCCAGCTCTGAGCGACACCGTAGAGCTCAGCAATGGCTGGTCGAAAGTAAAAACACAAAAAAAGAATCAAAGTGATCGCTGTGGCGATGACCGTGCCCAGCGCTGCACCGGTAATCCCCATAGCCGGAAATCCCCAATGCCCAAACACCAGCGCATAGCTGAGCGCAATATTGATTAGCACACCCGTCACGTCGCACACCATGACCACCCAGGAGCGTCCAATGCCGCTAAAAAAAGACGACAAAGCAGCCTTCGCCAGGCTGAAAACCCCACCATAAATCAGAACGTTATAATAAGCGCTCTCGAGCGCAACGAGCTCTTCAGCGTGGCCGACCCAGCGAAAGAGCTCGGTTACGGGAAAGGTTAACAGTAAGAGTATCGGAAACGCAGCAACCGACAAAACGAGACCTTGCGTAACCACTTTACTGCACTGACTGTGTCGCCCAGCGCCGGACAATTGCGCGACCATAGCGTTGGCGTAAGAAATGATGCCTAAAAACAAAGACAAAGTAACAAACGAAGTGACGCCACCCGACATCGATGCGGAAATGTGCTGAGCGCTTATCTGTGCCATAAAATAACGATCGGTGAAAATCATAAAGGCGTAAGCACCTTGCGAAATTACGATCGGTAAAGCTAATACAGAGAGCTCTTTAAAAATGGCTCGAAAGCCGCGTTCAGACATGCAGTTTGCTCAACAACAAAAACGACATGGCATCATACGCGACTTCTGGTGGAACAAAAGCGCTAACGTCCCAGCGCCATGCGCTCACTTGAGTAACGCCAAGCTGCAAGGCTTAGAATGATTACTGCGATTGCCAGTTGCGAGGCCGCGTATACCGCCAACTCCAATGCACCCACCGCCTCGCCACGTAGAATAGCCATGATCAACTGATTTTGTGACACAAAAGGCACGGCATACATCCATAATTGCGTCTTGATGGGATTAATCATCAGCGCAAACGTTGGGATGATCGGCAGCAGGGTCAGCATACTCATGTAGCTTTGCGCTTCTTTTACGGTTTTAGCATTCGCAGCCAGCAAGGTAAGCAATGAAACCCCTATTAAGGCAATTGGAATTAAACTCAAGGCAATGGCTCCAGTAGCCAACCAACTGAGTTTCATTTCAACAATGAGATTCGGGGCAAAGCTGAAGCTCAATTTGAAAGCCAACAACGCGACCGTGATCATCATCAGTCCAAAGCCTAAGCAGGCGCCGATCTTGCCGACCATGATTTGCCACGCCGCTGCAGGCACCAAGAGTAAACTCTCCAAAGACTCACGCTCGCGCTCACCGGCAGTCACATCAATCACGAAATATGCGCCGCCCAGGAAAGCCGTCAGAATTAAAAAATACGGCAAAAACAACAAGGCTTGACCCGCTCGACTGGCTTCGGTTGCTAAATCGTTACGCACCACGAGCAGCGCCGAAGCTGACCCCGGATCAACCCCTCGGCTGAGCATTCTCATACGCCCCAATTGGCTACTGTACTGGCTCAACATTCCATCTATCCGT
This sequence comes from Aequoribacter sp., assembly GCF_965659035.1. Lineage (NCBI taxonomy): Bacteria > Pseudomonadati > Pseudomonadota > Gammaproteobacteria > Cellvibrionales > Halieaceae > Aequoribacter > Aequoribacter sp. Next base: position 7,515 of record NZ_CBFHWH010000001.1, read on the forward strand.
GCTCTGGCAACTCTCGCGGATTCTCGAGAGCTGTCATAGTAAACATTCACCCGAGCGTTTTCTTGCGCGTACCATTGCGCTGGATAGTCCTCGGTAATTTCAAGGATTACTTCGTGCTCTTGCGTCTTAATCGCCTCGGCAATATCTGCGGGAGGATCGACAACATCGACATTTCTCTGTTCTAGCCAAGTCACAAGATTTGGAGCGAACTCGGCGCCGGCCACCGGCAACTTCAACACCGACTCGAGTTGTTTGGTGCGTTTTTCAGCGGCATAGGCGTTCATACCGATGATGAGGGCTGGTGCCAGCAACGCACCCATCGCCAAACCGATCAGTACTGTGCGTCTATCACGCATCAAATCGCGCCACTCTTTGCGCATTACAGTGAGTATTAAGTTCATAACATGAGCCCCTCTTCCGAGCCAATCAAATGCACAAACGCGTCTTCAAGAGAGTCTCGTTGCGCCTGCTCTTTCAGGGATTCGGGTGAGCCCTGAGCCATTACTTCGCCTTTCGCGATCACCACCACATGATCACACAGTGCCGCGACTTCTTGCATGATGTGCGTAGACAGCACAACACAACGCCCCTCAGCTTTACAGTTGAGTAAGAAGCGGCGCAAACCTCGTGTCGTCATAACGTCCAATCCATTCGTCGGTTCGTCCAACACAATATTCTGGGGGCGATGAATCACGGATCGAGCGATCGCCGTCTTGGTTCGCTGACCTTGCGAAAAGCCCTCACAGCGACGATCAATAAAGTCCGACATTTCAAGGTTTTGAATGAGACGATCGAGTTCGGGCTCGTAATCGTTTGGCGTCAAACCATTTAGCTCAGCAAAGTAGGTCACATTTTCACGCGCTGTCAAACGTGGATACAAGCCGCGAGTATCGGGCAATACCCCGAGCCGTCGGCGCACTCCTATCTTGTCTTCTTGGATATCGATGCCGTCAACCCGAACCGAACCCCGGCTTGGGCTCAACAACCCGTATAGCAAACGCATGGTCGTTGTCTTTCCCGCGCCATTGGGTCCGAGTAGGCCCGTAATTTGACCGTCACGGGCCGTCAGTGACACAGATTTTACCGCCTCGATGGTTCCCTTTTTCGACGCAAATGACTTTGCCACTTTGTTAATTTCAATCATCTCATGGCTCCCAACCGTAAACGCCTGTGAATACCGGCAGGCTCTCTCTGTTGTCGATGCACTCCGTTTCCTGAAACTTGAGGGTTTCGACAAAGTCAGCAACAAGTCTCGGCAAACATCCCACATTTAACACGCTATGCCCTTCGCCTTTGACAGTGATGTGTTGTGCATTTGTTAGCCCAGCAGCAATCACATCCCCATAACGCGGCGGCGTCACAGGATCGAGCTCGCCAGTGACTACCAAGGTGGGGACATCATGAGCTGCAAGTGAATGAAAATCTTCGAGTACCGCCTTTTGCGGCCAGACCTCACATTGAGAGCGCGAAAACTCGATCAGTTGCGCTCCAAGCAAGGTATCTGCCTCAGCTTCCACATCCGCCTGTGCCAAGAATGGAATAGACTCGCTGCAAATGACCGAAAGCTGCAAACCGTGGCTAATGGACTCTTGCATTGACTCGACCACAATATGATTCAAAGCCAAAATGTCGGCAAATCCATCACGTTTGGCGTTGGCAACTAAAGTCGGCAACATCACCGCCGTTGAAGGCTGATAACTCAGCATCCTAAAGACCGAGATCAAATGGTTCTGACCGACAGAAGTCGTTAGGTATTCGCCTGTTCTCGGGTGTCGGTAGCGAGTTTCTATCGGCGAGTGGCTGAGCTGGTTTAGCAGCTCATCGAGCAGCAAACGCGTATCACCTAGGTTAGCGTAACACTCTGGATTTTCACTGCAGGCACTCAAGCGCGCCGAGATCGCAAAGTCTAAATTACGACCGTGTTCACTGAGCAATACTAGATTTGACGGCACAGGGCTATCCAACACCAAACTGCGAGTTTGATCAGGATACAAGGCGGCGTAGCGTTGAGCCAAGCGAGTGCCGTAAGATACGCCCGCGACATTCAGTGCATTCAAACCTAAAACCTGCCGAACCAACTCGAGGTCCATAGCGGCGTCGTCCGTGGTGTAATGCGCAAGAGCCCGACCGGCGTGGCGTTCCATACAGTCCCTAGCTAATCGCTGCGCCAGCTCGCGGTCATTGGCGTCTAATACCGCAACATCCTCTTCACTGAAGGGACAATCAAGGGCTTGTGACTCGCCCGTCCCTCTCTGATCCACCAGTAAGATCGGCGCGAATTCTCCAACTCTAGACAGCCCCGAGCGAATGGAAGGAAAAGAGGCACGTGCGCCCTGACCCGGCCCACCCGCAAGAAAAACCAAGGGTATAGAATCGGCACTATCGCTGCGAGGTGGTATCCAAGTCAAGGCCAAATCGACGGTCGAGCCCTCTGGCTGATCGTGGTTCTCGGGCACGGCTAGGGTAGCGCACAAGGCCGGATAGACCGAGCGCTCGCCTTCAGCCATGCACTTCTCAAACTCGAGCGATCCTATACGTTTTGTTTCCGCTGCAAAACCCTCAACGCTTATGCTCAGTAACAGCGCCAGTGTCAATTTTTTCATCATCGCCGACATTCCACAGTAAAGCAGCAGCTAGGGTATGGTAAGCTTGCGCCCGTGTCACACTTTCACGACGAATACCCCATGCTACGCGATAAACAACTCGAGAACGGCGCTTAGGCGATGGAAGCTCTGGCACTCTGGCAAACTATTGCGATCTTTTTTGTTTTTATTTGGTCAGGCTTTGTGCGCTCCGGTTTGGGCTTTGGTGGGGCCGTTCTGTCGTTACCCTTTTTGCTTTTGATTCACGATAAGCCTCTAGTTTTTTTACCTTTAGTGTCGGTGCATTTATTGGTGTTCTCGTCACTCACTATCGCTCAGCCCTGGATAAAAGATCTGGCACGCGGGCAGCAACCCGCGTTCGAGTCGAATATCAACTGGCTGTATCTCAAAAAAATCTTGGCCATCACGATTGTCCCAAAACTCCTCGGGGTTTTTGGTGTAATAAGCCTTCCCAACGATGTCATTACTAACGTTATTTTCGCAATCGTTTTGATCTATGGATTGAGCTACGTTTTACAGAAGAGTTTCGTCTCGAATCACCCTGTCCTGGATTGGGTCTTTCTCATTTTGGGAGGGTATGTTTCGGGAACATCACTGATTGGGGCGCCGCTGATTATCGCTGTAATGGCAAGACAACTTCCAAGGGAACAGCTTCGCGACACTTTGTTTGCTTTGTGGTTTATCTTAGTCTCGATCAAGCTAGCCGCCTTCGCCGCAGCGGGTATCGATTTACAATGGAAAGCACATCTATGGTTACTTCCAGCCGCTGCGATCGGGCACGTCTTGGGTCTTAAGTTCCATCAGTATTCGCTGCAAGTCGAGCCAAAGCGCTTTATGCAGTGGATTGGTATCGCACTCATCGCAGTGGCACTTGCCGGCTTACTGCAGTATTGAGTTAGGTATAGGGCCAAAACTGCGGACCCAGCACATTAACTCAAGCAAAACTCTTGCACTAAGGGTACAACAGCTTCCGGCGACTCGAGCGGAAACAGGTGTCCACCCTGCATCGGCACAATCGTGACGTCCTTTTGAGTCTTCTTCCAACGCTGAATCACAGGCTCGTGAACTACATCGCTTTGTTCGCCCACCAATCCTAAGGTAGGGATACTAAGACGCTTGAGTTTTGACCACACCCAAGGTGCCGACATGTAGATTTCAGCCTCCCATTCGCGCGAAAATCTCAGGGCGACACCGTCGTCGTGCCGACCAAAACCTGCATGAATATAGCCCCAAAGTGCGTCATCGCTAAAATTTGCAAACGCTCTCGCCTTGCGGTGAAACTGAAACGCCTCGGTGTAATCAGTAAAGAAATTAGGGCGCCGTAAAGCCTTGCGCACCATCGGCATCTGCTGGCGTTTGGACCGTGGCAATAAGCGCATGGCGAGCTGCAACTTAGGGGGGATGAACACTGGATCGAGTAATATCAGGCGTGAGCAGAGGTCACTTTGCTGTGCCGCGGTTAACATTGAAACGGTGCCACCTAGGCTGTGACCCAGCAACACGACGGGCTCATCAAAAGCGCGCTGTAATTGTCCGATGTAATCGTCGGCGAAATGTCCCCACTTCACCCCTTTGTAGGGACCCTCCGGCATTCTTAGAGGTAGGTGATCGTAAGTGTACACAGATGCAAAATCGGCCAAGGCTTCGAGCAGGGGCCGATAACTCCCCGGTGGATAACCGTTTGCATGGGCAAAACAAATTTTCGTTGAAGCAGACCCTGCAAAATGCTGTATTGCCATAATAACCCTCAAAAATTTTCGCTTAGCTATATTGCAGGGGTGTGCGACCGATAGAT
>NZ_CBFHWH010000001.1:11922-154186 GCF_965659035.1 Aequoribacter sp.
CCATTTGCATGCGCAAAACAAATTGTTGTTGGAGCGGATCCTGCAAAATACTGTATTGCCATGATGAACCTTAAAAAAACACGGAATTAAGACTGCCGCGACGGTTTCCGCGAAAGCCAGATTGTATCTAAAGGCCCTGTATTACCAGGACCTTGCAAGGACTACCAATGCGTTGGCGCGTGCGCTGGGCAGATCGGGAAGTCTTCCTCTGGGCGCGTCATACCCCAGTTCTCAGCGTTCCAAAGCGCATTGGCTCCTTCGCGCTCAAACCAAAGTGCACCTCGCTCTTTTGCTTGGGGTGCGACTTGATTCATACTCGAACTGTCGTATAAGCGTCCATCAATACTGACCATCGCCACACTGTCTGTGTTGCGTATATCGTCCAGGGGGTTTTTGTTTAAAACAACAAAGTCCGCGAGTTTGCCGACTTCCAAACTGCCTATTTCTCGGTCCATGTTCAAATAGCGCGCGCCATCAATGGTAGCAGCTTGCAGCACTTTTTCCGGCGTCATTCCCCCTTCAGCTAACGACCACATTTCCCAGTGATAGCCAAGACCTTGTAACTGACCGTGTGCTCCAACCGTTACGAGCACCCCGCGATCTTGAAGGGCTTTACCGCTCGCTGCCACTGTTTTGAAAAAATAATCGTCCTCAGCTGCTTGTGCCACCCGACGAGAACGCGCGGTCAACTCGGCGAGGGGTGTATAGCGCCCGAGCAGTTCATGCTCCCAAACATTGGAATCTTGATACCAATAGTACTCGCTGTTGAGCCCTGCGTAATTGACCACCAAGGTCTGGGTATAGCCAACGTGCGGCGCGCCCTGCCACAATCGCAAGACATCCTCATACAAGGGTGCTACGGGTAAATTGTGCTCCAGACCCGTCGAGCCATCAAGGATGTGGGTCAGCTGATTGTAGAACGTCGCCCCACCCTCAGGGTATACGGACATTCCAAGCTCTGCTGCGGCCTGCATAATCCACTGCCTTTGTTCGCGCCGCGGCTGATTGTAGCTTTTCACCGAGAACGCACCCTGGGCCTGCAAACGTTTGAGATGCATACGGGCATCGTCCAGCGATTGTATGTCGACATAAGAGTTTGACTTAGCCCCGTAGAGCACCGACCCAGTAGAAAAAATCCTTGGACCTATTAGCGTGCCAGCGCGCTGCAATTCAGCCAAGGAAAACACCGTCTCGGTGTTACTAGAGGGGTCGTGCGTCGTGGTAACGCCGAATGCCAAGTTCGCGAGGTAGCTCGCGTTGGTCTCGGGCAACGGCGACGAGTAAAAGTGCCCACTGTGATGAGCATGGGTATCGATAAAACCAGGCACAATGGTTTTGCCGGAGACATCAATGACCATCGCATCGACAGGAACCTCAACCGAATCAGAATCGCCTACCGCAACAATTTTGTTGCCTTGCACCAGCAAAGTACCGAGCTCGATGGGTACTCCGACGACTGGAATAATCCTGGCATTCTGGTAGGCAATAAGCTTGTCTGAACGCGACACAGGGAAGGTAAGTTCAAGCGTCTGCTCAGTTGGCTTCGCTTCAGAAGAGGTCATAGCCACACTGCTGTAGGTTGAACCCAAGCTCCAGTGCAAGGCCTGAGACGACCAATGCAGATAGCGTCCGGCGCCACTTGAGGCTTGGATTGAAGAAAGTTCAGCACCACCGAGAAGCTGTTCTTTAGCCGATAACACAATGGGAGCAACAAAGACTTTAAAATCTTTTCGATACGCTATGTGTTCGCCAGCAGGGTCGATCGCCCACTCGCTGATTGAACCTAAGCTATAGCGCGTGCGCTGCTGTGTACCATCTTGTTGTACCGTACTGATAAACCGCTTGTCGCCGCCACCATGCTCATAGGCAATCAAGTCGTCATTCAGGAAAATCGGTTTCCGGCCCTCACGCAATATTCTCCGAGCCTTGCCGTTGTTGCCGCTGACGTAAATGCCAGGCTCTAGCCCGTAGAGTAGGCCTCTGAACGAATTGCCCGTCTGCTTTTGATAGACAACCACGCCCTGATTATTGACGTCGGGATGTTGGTAATGACCCGGCTCACTCGTAATTTTTGCCAGTCCAGAAACACCTTTTGCGCCACGCCAGCTGCCGCGATAGATCGAGCCATAGGACTCGTCTTGCCAGTGCGCAAAGACCAAGTATTTACCGTCCGCGCTGAACTGAGGGGCGTACTCAAAGCCATCGAGTTTTGTCAGACGTTTTGGCTGAGGATCTTTTACGTCGGCGTAATACAGATGCCCCAAGGAGTGAAACACGACATAGCGACCATCCGGTGATGTGGCAAAATCGCGCAGCATCATCGATGTTACCTCATCGACACCTACCTTGGGCGTTGCTTTAGTGGTCTTCGCCAACACTTGAGAAACTGACGCAGTAAAGGGAATTCCCACGACTGCCTTCGATTCGACGTTTATGCGGTGCAACTTACCCGCCGCCCAAAACACGATCGATTCACTGTCTGGTGTCCAAGCAAAATTGGGGTATAGGCCAAACAGTGCCCATACCTCCTGTTGGTCATGATCGAGTTCTCGGTAAAGGACTTGGTTTTGACCCGTGCGACGATCGTACAGCATCAGCGCAGAGTCTGTTTGGATGCGCTTAACGTAAGCAAGGTAGCGCCCATCCGGCGATGGCTCCGGGCGAACGGCACCACCGGGGCCGCCCAGTAAAGCGATATTCTCACCCGTGTCTAGATCCAAACGCCGAGTAACATAAATACCCTCATGAGGATTTTTGTTGTACTGGAAATATGGGCCCGGAGTCGCATCTTGCGTGTAGAACAGGTAACGACCGTCGGGCGAATACACGGGGTCGTTCTCGTCTTGCTGTTCATTACGTTTAGTGGTGAGCTGTACCCCGCTTCCTCCATCAAGATGATAAAACCACATCTCTCCCGAGCCCAGGGAGCGCGACCCGGTGAAATGCTTACGCGCGACAATGCCAGAGCCATTGGGATGCCAGCGAGGGTTTGTGAGCGAGCGGAATTTCTCCGTTGTAATGGGTCGCTCCTCTTTGGAGGCAAGATCCATAACGAAGATATTGTTACCGCCATTGGCGTCGCTAATGTAGGCAAGTGAATTTCCGTCGGGGCTAAACCGAGGCTGAACTTCTTGCGCTAGAGTCGTCGTGAGACGCTGTGCCTCACCGCCTTCGATTGGCACAAGGTAGAGGTCCCCAAGCATATCAAAGACGATTCGGGTGCCGTCGGGACTGACATCCAAATTAAGCCATGTTCCCTCGTCAGTCGTGAATTCGACTTTCTCGGTCGGACCTTGCCAGATCATCTGATGCAATTGGCTGTCGGCTCCTTCCGCATCGGAATCAGTTGCCACCCCAGGTGCTGCAAAAATAACGGGTGGCGTCATCAGAGCGGCCAGTATCGCCGCCCACCTAACATCAAAGGTCCTTCTGAATTTCATGCTCGTCGTATCCTCTAATTTTTCAAGTCGTCGCGAAACCTTCAATGGCTTTGATTTCAAGATAATCTGTGAAGCCATGAGCGCCCCATTCGCGTCCGTTTCCTGACTGTTTATAGCCGCCGAATGGGATATTGGGGCCACCGGATGCGCCGTTGATCTTCACGTTGCCTGCCCGTATCTTACGTGCCACCAGTCGCGCCCGATCAAGGTCACCGCTCTGTACATAACCTGCCAAACCGTAATTCGTGTCGTTCGCAATGCGAATCGCGTCGTCTTCGGTATCATAGGGGATGATCACCAATACGGGACCAAAAATTTCTTCGCGTGCGACGGTCATCTCGTTCGCTACATCCGAAAATACGGTTGGCTTCACAAAATACCCCGAAGTTAAGCCCTCAGGTCGACCCAAGCCACCGCAGACCAGCTTCGCGCCCTCTTCAATGCCTTTAGCGATCAAGCCCTGTACACGATCAAACTGTACCTGACTGACGAGCGGTCCCATGCTAGTCGCTTCGTCAGCAGGATCACCCACCACCACCATCCCTGCTGCCATTACCGCAGCGGCCTCGGCCTCGGCCACTTGATCACGGTGAACTAACATGCGAGACGGCGCATTACAGCTTTGTCCCGTGTTGTGGAACATATGCATGGCGCCGCGGATCACCGCTTCCTGAATGTTGGCGTCCGGCAGGATAATGTTAGGCGATTTCCCCCCCAACTCTTGTGTTACACGTTTTACCGTAGGTGCCGCATTCTGAGCGATTAAGGTCCCTGCACGCGTCGACCCAGTAAACGAGACCAAATCAACATCGGGGTGCTTCGATAAGGCAGTGCCGACACCAGCCCCATCGCCATTCACTAAGTTAAATACTCCGGCGGGAACACCCGCTTCGTGCAAAATTTCCGCAAAAATGACAGCGGACAAGGGAGCGACTTCGCTAGGTTTCAGAACCATCGTGCAGCCAGTCGCCAGAGCGGGCGCCACCTTACAAGCAATTTGGTTGACCGGCCAGTTCCATGGAGTGATCAGCGCGCAGACCCCGATCGGTTCTTTAACCACCTTGTGTTCTCCATGGTCTTCCTCGAATGCATAGGTTTGCAAGACATTCAGAGCCTCCGCGATATGGGCGAGGCCCGCACCGGCTTGGGCCTCGACCGCAAGGGTCGCTGGCGCCCCCATTTCGAGGCGAATTGCCTCTGCCACGTCCCCGTAGCGCGCCTGATACACTTCCACAATACGCCCTAACAAAGCCATTCGCTGCTCAACAGACCACTCAGAGTAAGACTCGAACGCGTGCTTGGCGGCGGCGACAGCCCGATCGACATCGGCATCACTGCCCAAGCTTATACGACCGGCCACCTGCTCATTCGCTGGGTTTATCACATCACAGACTTGCGCCTGATATGGATCCACCCAAGCACCATTGATATAAAACTGTGTGTACTCACGCATTCGACTTCTCCGTATTATTTTTGACGCTCTAGAGTGTATCAATACTCGAGCATTTGCCTAGGCCTTTTTGGGACAAAACCGCATCATTCGTCACAGACATTGCAAAGGCCGACTTGCTCCCGCTACCATGCAGAATCAATAACAGGAGATTAAGTATGCAATCGGAAGAACTCACGCTATTTAAGGACATGGCACGCCGCGCCTTTGAAGCAGAAATACAGCCCTACTACGATCAATGGGAAGAAGACAAATGGGTCCCTAGGTCACTTTGGAACACGTTAGGTGAAGCGGGTTTATTGTGCCCTGACGTCAGCGAGGAATACGGCGGCGCCGGCACGGGACCAGAAGTGACTTTAGCGATGATTGAGGAAATGTCTTACATGGGCTTCGGCGGCTTAGCGTCAGGCTACGGCATTCATTCGAATATTGTTGCTCCGTACCTAATTCACCATGGCACCGATGCCCAAAAAGAACGATGGCTCCCAAAAATGGTCTCCGGCGAGGTCGTTGGCGCCTTAGGCATGACCGAACCTGGCGCAGGCAGCGACGTGCAAGGCATAAAAACCAACGCGGTGCGTGATGGTGACGGGTGGATTTTGAATGGCTCGAAGATTTTTATCACCAACGGCATGCACGCTGATCTTGTGATCGTGGCGGCCATTACCGACCCCGGTAAAGGTGCAAAGGGCACCTCGCTATTCTTGGTCGACACGTCTTTGCCGGGGTTCGAGCGCGGCAAAAAGCTCGACAAGATCGGTCAGCACGCCTCCGATACGGCACTGCTGTTTTTCCAGGATATGAGACTTCCAGCAGACGCCCTTTTAGGTGAAGAAAACAAAGGGTTCGTCATTATGATGCAAGAACTCCCTCGCGAGCGACTAGGTATCGCCGCGCAGGCCGTATATCAGGCCCAAGGGGCGCTGGACCTGACGGTTCAATACGTGCAAGAGCGGCAAGCCTTTGGACAATCGATCGCAAAATTTCAGAATACGCGCTTCAAGTTGGCTGATGTCAAAACGGAAATCGCCCTGAACAAAGCGCTGTACGAGAGCTGTGCCGCGCAGTATGCACGAGGCGAGCTAAGTACTGACGACGCCGCGATGTTGAAACTGGCATCGTGCGACATGCAGTGTCGAGTAGTAGACGATTGCTTACAACTGTTTGGTGGTTATGGCTATACGACCGAGTATCCAATTTCACGGTTTTACGTCGACGCTCGCATACAACGTATTTACGGCGGCTCGGCCGAGATTATGCGCGAACTTATAGCGCGCAGTATTCTTGGACGATAGGTAAAGTTCTTTGCTACTCTGGGCGTATTAAAAGTACGCCCGTTAACTTAAGGAGTCATTATGCGTTTTCTACGAACTGCAACACTCGCTGCATTAACAGCAAGCCTGAGTGCCACCACTCTCGCGCACCAAGTCAAAGAAGAGCCCAATCAAAGTTATCGTCAATCTTACTTTGCACTAATCGGTGCTAACGCGGGACCACTCTTTGGGATGGCACAAGGCAAGATCGACTACGACGCCACCCAGGCCTCAACGCACATCAGCAATTTGAAAGCACTTTCGAGTATTGATGTTACGAGCGCCTTCCCCGCAGGCAGTGACAAGGGGACAACGCGCGCAAAGCCTGAGATCTGGTCGAACACAGATGATTTCAAAAGTAAGTTTGGGGCAATGCAAGATGCGATTAACGCGCTGTCTGCCGACGATAAAGGTATCGACAACCTGGGTGGCTTAGGACAATCCTGTAAAGCCTGCCACGACGATTACAAAGCCAAGGATTACCTGTACTGAGCTAAAAACTCCACAGCGGTTCGGGCTCTGGCAACACGAGTCCGATCGCTACCACCGTCGCGGCGACGAGCGCCAAAACTAGCATACCCAGCCATAATCTTGGACGCCGAGAGGAAACGCGAGTGAGCCGAGACCCAAACCCCATCTGAGTGATCAACCCGTCTTTCTTAACCCATTGGTGGTAGCACACCACCACAATATGCAGCAACACCAAGGCCTGTATCCCAAGCCACGATGTTTCATGCACTTCACTGGCAATCTCGATCAGTCCGTCACTCGCAAACACCGTTAGAGGGCCTTGTAACAAGAGTTCATCAGTATTGAACAGCCCCGACACTGTTTGCACCAATAGCAAACCCAGCATTGTCACGACCGACCAGCCACCCAAAGGGTTGTGACCAGGGCGCTCAGTGCGAGCATCCTTCAAATACGAGAGGATTGACGGCACGCCAACAACAAACTGCTTGAACTTAGCGTGATCAGAGCCTACGAAACCCCACACAATGCGCCAGAGGACGAGTACTAGCAAGGCATAGCCGGCGTAGGCATGCCACTGCATCTGGCCGTTTTCAGCACTCCACCAAGCAAACACGATCAAAACAGGAAAGCACCAATGGACAAGACGTTGCAGTAGATCCCATGTTGGATACATCGCTTTTCTGGTCTCCACTTACCTAATTTTATCTAGACGCGGCTCACGGTCTGACAACCCGTCGACAACCGTATTGATAATTCCACCAACAATCTCGGTGCGATGCCGAGCACCCACGGCGTCTGGGTTCAACGAATCATAACCCGCATCACCAGGGTACATAGCAGCAAAGCCGCCTTCAATTGGAACGCCGTGAGGCTCAACAACGATGGGCGTGCTCGCTTTGAGTGCGGCGACCACGCCGTCAACAGAGTCGAACTCGCTGATCGCTTTCAGAGTCATATAGGTTGGCGGCAGCATCGGCAATTCACCAGCCTGATGACGCAAAAAGACATCTGAGATCGACAGCCAACACGCATCGTGGATTTCTCCATGATCGATCTGGACCTCGGAATGATCGCGCAGAGCCGCAACGAAAAGCCACGTCGAAAAACGCCGCGATTCGCCCTCCGGCGTTGTCCAATGGCTGATTTGGAACAGATGACTTGGGTCGACAGCTAAACCACACTCCTCCATAGCCTCCCGACAGGCCGCTACTTTTGCCGCCTCAGTAAGATCATTTTGACAACCCGCAATATCCTCAGCATCAACCGAGCCTCCCGGAAACACCCACGCGCCGGCGGCGAAAGCGAGAGCTCTATTCCGGCGCAACATCAACGCCTCTATTCCCGAGTCACCCTGACGGATCAGAGCAACGGTGCCAGCAGGCTTAATTGCGAGATTTTTTGCGTCACTCATCAAATAGCTCCAGCAGAGCGATCACAGTCGCCTCTACGCCCAGAGTTATGGAGGCCTCGGGTTCAATTTTAAACAGTCCCGAGTGGTGAGAAGGCACAGGCGCGCCGCCATTCTTAGCGTCTTCGATAACCTTCGCGGGCGTGCCACCTACAGCGAAGTACGTGCTCGGGATATAAGGATCAACGGTAAAGAATCCAAAATCCTCGGCCCCCATACCCAAGCGCTTGCCCTCTTCAAAAATATCCTCACCTAGCTTGGCTTGCCACACAGAGCGCAGACGCTCGGTGAGCACTTTGTCATTGACCGTCGGTGGAACGCTTTCATCGCTAATGGTCACTTTTGGCAGCTTATCGTCGGGCAGACCCGCTACGCGCCCCATATTCTCGGCAATCCGGACAATACCATCGAGCAAAAGTTGGCGACTTTTCGGATCCTCGCTGCGAACCGTCAGCTCTAAGTGTGCTGCGTCAGAAATAATATTGTGCTTAGTCCCCGCGTGAAACGACCCCACCGTCACCACACCCGGCTCACGAGGTGGTAATTCTCGGCTAACCAGTGTCTGGAGCGCCAACACAATTTGCGAGCCAAGTACCACGGGATCAATCCCTGAATGCGGGCTGGCGCCATGCGCCGCCACACCCGTAATGGCGATATCAACAGTGTCCGCACCAGAGGCCATGGCGGCAGTGGGCGCCACCAGCTTGCCGGCCGGCGCATCGGCCAAGACATGCAGCGCCAAGGCATAATCTGGTTTCGGATAAGGGCCCCACAGCCCATCTTCCATCATCACTTTAGCGCCCCCAATACGCTCTTCTGCGGGCTGCCCGATCAGCATTAGAGTGCCGCTCCAAGCGTCTTTGTTAGCCGCCATGTAACGCGCCGTGCCCACCAGACTCGTCATATGCATGTCGTGACCACAGGCGTGCATAACCGGTACTTCGCGGCCCGCCCAATCGGTTTGGGTTGCTGTCGACGCATAGGAGAGTCCACTTTTCTCGAGTACGGGTAGAGCATCCATGTCAGCCCGCACCATAATCGTAGGCCCTGCCCCATTCTCCATCAAAGCGATAACTCCGGTGCCACCAATACCCGTCGCGACGTCAAAACCCGCCGATCTCAACTCTTGGGCCAAACGCTCGGCCGTTTTGAACTCCATCATGGAAAGCTCTGGATTGCGATGAAAATGTACAAACAGCTCACCTAAATGATGGTCGTAATCGGCCTGTACCGCGGTATTTATCGACTCGGAGCCAAGTGCCGAGCTACTGGTACAGCTCGCACCGAGCGCCACGACTAAACTACATGCTGAAAAAAAAGATGGTTTCATAGTTATCCTTATGATTTTATAAGATCGTAGCGTGAGGCTAGAATTTCAATAATTTCAGATCGAGGATCTTCAGACAGTTCAATCGCCCTGCCCGTAATCCGCTCTGCCACACCGGTATAGGTCGCACTCACCTGCAACAGGACCTCAGTCGGCAACTCGAGCTCGGCCGCTAACGCGAAGCGCTCGTCCATGCGTGATTTATCGAGGAGCACATCGGGATCGGGGACCGTATTCAGGAGCAACTGCCGAAACTCTTCCTTCGAACGTTCCACGACCTGCCCCTGCCGATAGGCATCACCCTCCCAAATACGAGAGGAATCGGGCGTTCCCACTTCGTCCATGTAGATCAAGCGTTGATTGCCATCAGCACCCTTCACGTAACCGAACTCAAATTTCGTATCCACAAAAATTTGATCAAGCCCCTGCAATCGCTGGTCGATAAGTGCGAAACCTTCTCTCAACAGCGTTTCGTAGCGATCCACGTCTGCAACGGATTGAAACTTAAAGGCCTGCCAATTATCGATAAGCTGCTGTCGCGTCACATTGACATCGTCGGCCTCTGGCACACCAGGAATACCGCGCATAATTCCCTTGGTGGAGGGTGTAATCAGCAACTCGGGGAGACGCTGATCCCGTTGCAGCCCTTCGGGTAGCTCGATACCACAAAACACACGCTCGCCCTTGCTGTAAGCGCGCCACATCGACCCCGTAATGTACTGACGAGCGATCGCTTCAACCATTACAGGCTGGGCCTTTTGCACGATCCAAACTAAGGGGTGAGGCACATCGACGATGTGGCTATCGGCAAGACCCGCCTGTTTAAACTGCTCGAACCAATGTTGCGATATGGCGTTTAGAGCCGCGCCTTTACCCGGAACACCGGCCATTCCACCCTGGCCCTTCCACAAGCACTCAAAGGCTGAAATGCGATCGCTTATCACCATAATGGCAAGAGGCGCATCGGGGGCGACATCGTAGCCTTGGGTTTTAATCAAGCGTTCGCTGTCAGCCTGGGTTAACCAGTAAACCGAGCGCACCTTGCCACTGTGAACCGCTTGCTCAGTTTTAATCGGCAGCGTATCCGCCACCGCCAACACCTGTGGTGTAGACGCCATAATAACTCCTATTCGTGAATTAAACCGAAACTATAACCACACTTACCTTCGGCCGCTAGTCTCATGAGCCGTCTTAATCGTAACCGAACATCGTGCCTGCTATAATCGCAGGCCGATACATTGTTCTAGAGATCACATGACAAACCCATCAAAACCATTGCGCCTCGTTCCCTTCATTGTTTCGCTTGCTATTGCGGCACCACAATTGGCCTTAGCTGCACAGTTAGAGGAAGTGTTTGTCAGTGCGACGCGTAGCGCAACGCCAATGCAATCACTCAACATAAGCGCCTATCGGCTTAGCGCGGATCAACTGACACTGGCAGCAGCTACTCACTTGAACGAGGTCGCGACGCGCCTGCCTGCCGTGTGGGTGAGTCGGGGCAACGGCCAAGAGAGCTTGGTCAGTGTCCGCTCGCCTGTGTTAACAGGCAGCGGTGGCTGTGGCTCTATTCTAATGGCGCAAAATAACGTGCCTTTGCGCGCGCCGGGTTTTTGTAACGTGAATCAACTGTTCGACGCCCACCTAGAGTTTGCGGGCGCTATCGAGACCATCAATGGTCCCACCCCTGCAACCTATGGCGCCAATGGGCTCCATGGCATGATCAACTTATTAGCGCCTGCCGACCCCAGCGAGGCACCTGAGTCGATAGCGCTGGAGCTTGGTGGCTACAACTACAACCGCGTTAACATTACGCAGCAGCTGGGCGCTACCGCCACGCCATGGCTTGTTGGCTTTACCGGTATCTCTGACGGCGGCTATAAGAGAGATGCCGGCTACGATCAACAAAAGTTCAGTGTTCTGCATACTCGCCAAAACAACACCGTGAAGCACACCTCCCTGCTATCGGTCACCAACCTTAATCAAGAGACGGCGGGCTACATTCCGGGGGACGATGCGTACAAAGATTCCAGCGCGAAGCGCGACAACCCCAACCCCGAAGCTTTCCGCGATGCCTACGCCGTTAACGCAATTCACCGCATCGATGGTGACGCTGAATCGATTAACCCATGGTCAGTGACTATTTTTGCCCGCCACAACGATATGCGTTTTTTACAGCACTACCTCCCCTGGCAGGCTGTCGAGGAAACAGGGCACACAAGCGTCGGACTTCAAAGTTCATGGCAAACTGGATGGCTGGGCGGCAAATTACAGCTGGGCTTGGATTCGCAACTGACTCAAGGCTACCTGAAAGAAATTCAACCTAAGCCCTTCAGCCCAAATCAACCACAAGGGGCGCATTACGATTACGAAATCGATGCGAATACTTTTGCGCTTTACGGACTGTATACCAGAGACTTGAACGCCGGACTGAGTTGGAGCAGCGGCATACGCTTCGAGTCTACTACGTATGACTACAACAACCACTTAAGTGACGGTAGCGTCTGTGCCCCCACTGCCAGCGCCTGCCGCTTTTATCGCACCCAAGACAGCAACGATCGCTTTAGCGATTGGAGCGGGCATAGCGGTTTGTTGTGGCAAGTCAATGATGATCATGCCATCAGAGTGCGCCTAGCGAGTGGCTACCGCCCGCCAGAAACGAGCGAGCTGTATCGCCTGCAAAACGGACAGACCGCGGCACAACTTGATTCAGAAAGTGCTCACAGTATCGAACTCGGCTGGCGCGCAAGTTTTGAACATCTTGACCTGGACGCCAGCATTTACCGCATGAACAAGAGCGATGTGATTTTTCAAGACGCCAATCGCTACTACGTCACAGGGGCGAAAACACGTCATCAAGGGTTCGAGCTCAAGCTGCGCTCAACGTTAACAGGCCCGTGGAATGCCGATTTAGCCGCCAGCTTCGGGTCACATGAATACAGCAATGATCCGGGCTATTTAGGCCTTAACCAGCCGATCGTCGGTAATGCGATAGACACGGCTCCAGAATGGATGGCCAGCGCGAGAATTCGCTACACCCAAGAAGCGTGGCAGGCGGAGCTCGAAGCGATCTACCTTGACCGCTACGCTACCGAACCGACCAACAGTAATTGGTATGAAGGTCATACGCTCCTGAACCTGCGGGTTAACCGTCAATGGAGCTCGAATTGGAGCACTAGCCTAAGAGTAATGAACGTGGCCAATATCGACTACGCCGAGCGGGCCGACTTCGGTTTTGGTAACGAACGCTTCTTTGTGGGTGAGCCTCGCAGCCTATTCGTCACTTTGACGTACCAACCTTAGAATCAGTTGAGCGCCCGCCAAGTTGCGGGCACAACTCGACGTCTACGCCATTGACGCGATACCCACGGCCTCACGAATTTGCTTCATGAGCGGCGCCGAGTGCTCACGCGCTTTTATCGCGCCTTTTTGCAGCACCCGCTCAATTTCTTCGGGATTGTTCATTAGCACGTCGTAGCGACCGCGCGCCTCGCTCAAGTGATCATTAATAAGCTCGTACAGGCGCTTTTTCGCTTCACCCCAAGCGATACCTTGTTCAAATTCTCGACGCATAGATGACCGCTCTGAAGGGGTTGCGAAGGCGCTCCAGATCTGGAAAACCGTTGATGTGTCTGGATCTTTAGCTTCTCCGGGCTCAAGCAAGTTCGTTTTTATCTTATTGATCGACTTTTTCAGCTTTTTCTCGGCATCAAACAAAGGGATCGTATTGCCGTAACTCTTGCTCATTTTGCGACCGTCCAACCCAAGTAAAACATCGGTTTCTTGATCGACCACGGCCTCGGGAAGCACTAAAAGCTCACCATAATGATGATTGAAACGACTGGCAATATCACGGGCCATTTCAATGTGCTGAATCTGGTCTTTGCCCACCGGCACATGAGTGGCCTTGAACATCAATATATCGGCAGCCATTAACACCGGGTAATTAAAGAGACCCATTGTGACGCCGAGATCAGGGTCTGCCTCGCGCGCCTCGTTATCGGCAACCGCAGCCTTGTAGGCGTGCGCCCGATTCATTAACCCCTTCGCTGCAGAGCATGACAAGATCCAACAAAGCTCTGGAATTTCGGGCACATCGGACTGACGATAAAACACTGAGTTATCGGTATCTAGCCCCAATGCAAGCCAGGTCGCAGCGATCTCTCGGGAAGACTGCTTAACCATGGCGGGGTCTTGGCACTTAATCAGGGCGTGGTAATCTGCTAAAAACAGGAACGATTCAGTATCCGCTTGGGTTGAAGCCTCTATACACGGGGCGATGGCACCGACGTAATTGCCGAGGTGAGGCGTGCCGGTCGTAGTGATACCGGTAAGCACACGCTTAACAGAAGTCATAATGTTATCCTTGTACATCGCTCGCCTGGTAGCGGCTAAAATAATGCGTTAATACAGTCTGCAAATAGTCGACGTCAGCGCAGCCTGCTAGCTCACGAATAGAATGCATTGCGAACGTTGGTACGCCAACGTCGAGTGTCTTGATGCCTGTCTCCCCCGCCGTGATGGGGCCAATAGTTGAGCCACATCCCATATCAGTACGGACCACGAAAGATTGCACAGGCACACTACAACGCTGCGCCAGCGTCCTGAAGTAGCCGGCCGTCAGACTGTTCGTCGCATAACGTTGATTCGAATTAATCTTGATCACAGGACCTGCGTTCAAAAGAGGTCCATGGTTGTCGTCGTGGCGGTCCGAAAAATTCGGATGAATACCGTGGGCGTTATCGCATGAGATCATAAAAGAAGCCTCAATCATGGCCCGATAACGAGCGGGATCAGGTTCAAGCTGCTCCAACACTCGCGTCAAGAGCGGGCCATTGGCGCCAACGGCCGAGAGGCTGCCAACCTCTTCGTGATCGTTGCACACCATAAGCGCCGTAGTCTCGCCATCCGCCGCCAGTAAGGCCTCGATACCCACATAACAACTCAACAAATTATCGAGGCGTGCCGCGGCAAATAAAGACCGATCCAGCCCGATAACCGAGGCCTGCTGAACATCGTAAAAGCATAATTCGTAATCCAGCACCTCATCCACTACGCCACACTCGGCTTCGATACGTGTCTTGAGCTGTGCCCTAATCGACCAGTCGTCGATATTCTGCCCAAGGATCGGCAATATATCGGTTTGTGGATTAATGCTACGCTTCTGATTAACTTCACGATCCAAATGTATAGCCAAGCTCGGAATAATCGCTACGGGCTGCTCAAAATTCACCAGGGTCGACTTGACCACACCCTCCGCTCGGTAGCTGACCCGCCCCGCAAGAGACAAGTCTCTATCAAACCAAGGATTGAGTAGAACGCCGCCGTATACCTCAACACCGAGTTGAACGTAACCCTGACGTGTTTTCTCGGGCTTAGGCTTCACCATCAACGTTGGGCTGTCTGTGTGTGCGCCAGCCAGAGCGATGCCCGAATTCGCCAGATCGTTAGACCCGACGCGCAACGCGACAATCGAACTGCCATTGGCGATTCGGTAGTATCGACCGCCCACCTCAGGTACCGTGTCTGTGTCGAGCACCCTAAATCCAGCCGCGTCTAGACGATGTTGTATCGCTTTTACGGCGTGAAATGGCGTGACCGCTTCGGCTAAAAACGCTTTAAGTCCCGTGACTGAATTCTTTGTGTTACTCATACTCACCACTTATTCGCCAATGTTTGTTTGCATGCGTTTGAACAAGCTCGACGTATCCCAGCGACCACCACCCATCGCTTGTACTTCGGCATAATAGCTATCGACAAGCTCCGTCACCGGCAGGCTCAGACCCAACCGCTTAGCTCGATCCTGCACCAAACCCAAATCTTTTCGCATCCAGTCAACCGCAAACCCGTGATTGTATTGGTCTTGCAGCATCGTTTGATAACGGTTTTCCATTTGCCATGACTGAGCGGCACCCTGACGGATGACCTCGATCACGGCGGCGGTATCAAGGCCCGCTCGCTCAGAGAATGTCATCGCCTCTGCGAGACCCTGGACAATGCCAGCGATACAAATCTGAT
The DNA here is from genome assembly GCF_965659035.1 of Aequoribacter sp. NCBI lineage: Bacteria > Pseudomonadati > Pseudomonadota > Gammaproteobacteria > Cellvibrionales > Halieaceae > Aequoribacter > Aequoribacter sp. The sequence goes on from NZ_CBFHWH010000001.1 coordinate 27,347, forward strand.
TCACCATCTTAGCCAACTGCCCGCTGCCGGCAGCGCCGAGCAAGCGTACACAGCGCGCGTAGGATGCCAACACACTCTCGACTTTGGCAAAGTCGTCGTGAGTACCACCGCACATCACGGTGAGCACACCCTTTTCCGCTCCGGCTTGGCCGCCCGATACAGGCGCATCAATAAAACCCACCCCAACGCTTTGACAAAGCGCATGAAGTTCCAGAGCCAAATCAGCGCTTGCGGTCGTGTGATCCACCAGTGTGCTCCCGCGCGACATCCCGGCAAGCGCACCGTCCTTACCTAACACAACAGACCGCACGTCGTCGTCGTTACCAACGCAAACAAAGACAATGTCCGCATCGCGTGCTGCGAGGCCCGGCGTAGACGCACTGCGGCCATTGTACTGTTGAGCCCAGTGCGCGGCACGCTCCGGTGTACGGTTAAATACGGTGACTTCATACCCACTTTGCTGCAAATGCGCTGCCATGGGGTACCCCATCACACCCAAGCCAATAAAACTGATCTTCAACTGACACCTCCCTCCAAGACAAGCCACAGTAAAATTGCACCCAAACCTAAGCGGTACCAAACAAACGGCATCAAACCAATTTTGCCGAGCAACTGCAAAAACAGGGTAATACAGCTGTAAGCGGCCAGTGCAGCGACGCCCGCAGCAGCACCTAGCATGAACCAATCGACGGGGGCACTCTGCCCGGCAAGTTCCAGAGTCTTTAACAGCCCTGCGCCAGCGATAACGGGTATCGACATCAAGAAGGACGTATCCGCCGCCCGCTGATAGCTCATACCTAAGAAAATACCCGCGGTAATCGTGACTCCCGAGCGAGAAACACCTGGCACCAAGGCCATGGCTTGTGCGATACCGATAAGCAAGGCCATGGTCCAGAAAGGGACTCGCCACTCATCGGCCGCAGACACTCGTTTATCGGCAAGACCCAGCAACACTCCAAACACAATCGTGGTGGCGGCAATGACGAGAACTGACCGAAGGTGCGCCTCAATCCAGTGATCAGCGAACACTCCGACAAATATGGCAGGTAGAGTCGCAAACGCTAAAAAGAAAACATCCCGTAAGGCTGAGGTATCCCCTCCTCTTGCCAGCCCCTGCCACGCTCCTTCGGCCAGCTGTCGCAAACGAAGTCGGTAGTAAAGCACTACTGCTGCAAGAGTGCCCACATGAACCGCAACATCAAAGGCAAGCCCCTGATCAGACCAGCCCAACACCTGCGACGGCAGTACTAGGTGCGCCGATGATGAAATCGGTAGAAACTCGGTTAAGCCCTGCACCAAGGCCAAAATAAACCACTGCCATTCGTTCATCTCTGCGCCCGCTGTTGTGCCAAAGTTCGCCAACCAATATTGTCCTGCCCGTAAAGTGGCTCGGCGCTTAGAGCATCAACCACAGCACCCTGATTCAAGCGTTGGGCCGCAATGTCAAACGCTAATTCTACCCTCGGTTCGGCCCAAATTACGTCAGCGATACCCGTCAGGCTCGGATGGCTTTGCATACTCGCATTCATAATCACGACAGAATTAGCCCCCTGAATTGAGCCTGACAGCGCATCGGCATCACCGACGGTAATCTGCGGCGCATGTGTGCTCTCACCGACGATAAAGCCAGTCCAAAAATACTCACCCACTTTAGACTCAACCGCGACTAAGATCTCGGTTCCGGATATCGGCGATTGCGATGACTGAACCAGGGACTGTAAGCCACTGAAATAGAGAAGCTCCAGCGTGTTTAACTCAATTACCGGGCACTGTTTTACATAGGCGATACCCTGTACAACGCTTGCCGCCAAGCGCGACCCTGTGTACGAACCAGGTCCCCGGTTAAAACCCACTGCGTCTAGATCTGTACTCGCTAATCCACCTGAATTCTCGAACAAGGTCCGGACCAGGGCCATGAGGTCACGACTGTTGCGTTCGCTCGGGTCACTGCGCACGGTACGGGACTCGCCCGAGTTGCCTAGGGCGAGTGTCGCGCTCCGCGTCGCGGTGTCTAACAGTAGTATCTGCGTCATGCTAGAATTATCGCATACTCATTGCGTGTAAACGACGATTTGAACACGATTCCCGGCAAAAATACTATCCAAGGCCTTATCCTCGCAGGAGGGCAAAGCCGCCGCTTGGACGGGGTCGACAAAGGCTTGCTTGAACTCAACGGACAGCCGCTTGTGGAGCATGTCGCTCGCGTACTTGGGCCGCAAACCGCTAGACTCAGCGTTGCGGCCAATCGCTCTCAGAGCACTTATCAAAAATACGCCACCGAGGTCTTACCCGACGCAATCGGCGGATTTGCCGGACCGCTAGCAGGCTTGGCAACATTCGCCAGCGTAGCTCAGTCAAACTGGGTGGCGATCGTGGCGTGCGACTTGATTTTTTTACCTGACGACTGGGTGGACCGACTCTTGTGTAGTGCACACAGACGCAACCAAAACGTCGTTTGTGCCACCGATAAAACATCGGGCAAGCGCGCTTTGTGTGCGGTCGCGCGACGAGAATGCCTTGCAACTGCAGTAACATTACTTAAGACTGGCCAACATCGCTGGACCGACTGGCTCGCCAGCAATAAGGCGGGTAGCGAGCTATTCGCGAGTCAAGAATTATTTAATATCAACTCACACGACGACGTCAAAGAAGCTGAGGCTTTGCTTTTCAATAAGACTGCAACCTATTGATTACCAAGCACTTGACGCCTTGGCGTCGCTATCCTTAAAAGCTACCCATTGTGCTTCATCGGTGTTAAGCACTCGCTTCCATAGCATCACTTCGGTCTTTAACTTATCCATCAAAAACCGAGCTGCCTCGAAGGCTTGTGCACGATGCTTCGACGTAACAGCGACCACCACGATCTCATCCGCAGGGCGCAAATCGCCGACTCTGTGCTGCACCAGGACTGTCCCCAAAACCCATCGCTCTCGAGCCTGACCGATTACCTCGGCGATCGATGCCTCGGTCAGCTCAGGGTAGTGCTGCAAGCGCAAGATCTGTAAGCGCCCCGAGCTTAAATGGTTGTCAAACTCACGGACCAAACCCACAAAAACGACGACCGCTCCAGGTTCCTCTGCATTGATGACAGAGTTTTTTACAACGCTGTAAGCCGAGGCGACATCAAGTATCTGATCGGTCACGAGGACGTGGTCGTTTGGTTCAATCACGTCTAGCCACCAGTCACGGGAGGCAGCAAAGCGACCGTATCGCCGTGTTCAAGCGTGAATGTTTTTGGCTGCACTTTGTTGTTTATAGCCACCTTAAAATAAGGCGAATTTACAATGTCAGACATTTCAGGCGCACGCGCCACAAAGTCAGACAGAAGCGCCTCTATTGTCGTTTCGGATACGCTCGCAGACCAGCGGCCACCGAGCTGTGCTTCAAAATCGCTTAAGCACCCAAACAGCACTAAATCGCCCTCAAGCATGCCAATCTCCTGATTTACCGCCGGATTTAGACACTAAGCTTACGTCAAACGTAATCCCTTTATCGATTGCCTTACACATATCATAGACCGTTAAAGCGGCGACCGAGGCGCCCGTCAGGGCCTCCATTTCCACGCCCGTTACACCTCGGGTTTTGACCGAGCAAAAAATCACAAGTTCGTCACTATCCCAGTCAAAGGTCACGGCGGCTTTCGTAACGGGCAAGGGGTGACATAGCGGAATAAGCTCACTGCATTTTTTTACTGCCTGAATACCCGCGATTCGAGCGGTGCCCAGCACATCGCCTTTTGGTATAGTTTCGTCACGCAGGGCACTCACCACGGCTTCGGGCAGATGCAATCTAGCTCGCGCTTGCGCTTCTCGACTGGTTTCGGGTTTGCCCGAAACATCGACCATGATGGCTTGGCCTTGCTCATCGATGTGAGTAAAACTCATGACTTATCCCAATCTAAATGCCGCATGCGGCGCATCCCTCACTCTTAGCCACCTGCAACTGTAGAGCATTTAAACGCCACGCATCAAGGCACAGAAGCGTTTCTGGCATGTCACCCAAAAGTGACCTGAGCGCTTGCGTCGCTCCCAGCAAGCCAAGAGCTCCAACAGCTGGCGCCAATACCCCCAAGGTATGACAGCCGCCAGCAGGGTCCACCGTACTGCCGAAATAACACTGCAAGCAGGGCCTGTCGATCTCGTATCCCCTAGCTAAAAATAAGCGCCCCTCCATCGCAACGGCCGCCAAATACAATAATGGGACGCGATGGACAATCGAATACGCGTTCAGTACCAGACCAACACTGGGTGTATCGGTGGCATCAATAATTAGATCAAATGTGACGTCAGGCAACTGACTGACCTCAGTGAGCCTTAGACATACCGCATCAACGGCGGTATCGGGGTATTGCTGGTTCAACTTGTCGGCGATAACCAAGGCCTTTTTGTTACCGACATCTCGTTCATCAAATAAAACTTGGCGTGGCAAGTTGTGAAGCTCTACCACATCGTGATCGACGATCGTGATGTGACCCACGCCAGAGCTTGCGAGGTACAAAACAAGTGGGCAACCCAACCCACCGGCGCCCACAACAAGCACCCTTGAGTCGAGTAATTTTCGCTGGCCGATTAAATCGAGCTCGGATAGGACCAGTTGTCGACTGTAGCGCAACAACTGGTCATCTGAGAGCATAGAAGTGTGGCGCCTTAGTTACCTAAAGCCGCTGTAATACGGGCCTTGATGTCGTCCAAAGAGCCTACCCCCTCGACGCGATGGTACTCAGGTGCTGCATCACCCGACATCCCCTGGTAAAAGCCAACCAAGGGCGCAGTTTGGTCGTGATAAACACCCAAACGGCGTCGAACGGTATCTTCTCGATCATCGTCCCGCTGAACCAAGTCATCGCCGGTAACATCATCTTTACCCGCTACCTTTGGTGGATTGTGCTCAACGTGATAGACCCGACCCGAGGCTTCGTGAACGCGGCGTCCGCCCAAGCGCGACACGATCTCGTCGTCTGGCACGGCAATTTCAAGCACGTAATCGATAGTAACCCCTGCGCTGACTAGCGCTTCGGCTTGCGGAATGGTTCTTGGGAAGCCATCAAACAAAAAGCCATTCGCACAATCATCTTGCTGAATGCGCTCTTTAACTAAGCCGATAATAATATCGTCTGAGACCAAAGCCCCGGAATCCATCACCGCCTTTGCCTTCAAACCCAATTCAGTGCCCGCTTTAACCGCAGCGCGCAGCATGTCCCCTGTAGAGATCTGCACAATTCCAAACTGTTCTACAATGAACTGAGCCTGCGTACCTTTTCCTGCGCCCGGCGCACCCAATAAGATGATTCTCATATCTTTCCTTGTTGTAACTAGCCAAACACCGCTGCTTGACAGCATCCCCCCAAAACGAACGAGCTAAGATACACAGGGCTCTATCCAAGCACAACCCTACTAAAGACTAATATCAAAGCAAAAAGACTTCATGACTTAGATTGCGATCCAAGCTGCCGCTTTGCCTCGCGCCAGATCGCATCGCGCTCTTGCTCTGACATCGCCTCAAGCGCTGTACCCTGCTCGCTCGCCAAATCTGTACAAAGCCGCACTCGGGTCTCAAACTTATGATTGCTTTGGCGCAATAGTTGCTCAGCATCAAGATCAAGCTTTCTCGCCAAGTTAACGCAGGTAAACAAAAGATCACCAAGCTCGTCCGCAACCCCCTCGACCGCAGGGGTACTCAAGGCATCCTCAAACTCCTGGGTTTCATTTTTCAAGGCGGCTACCACATCCGTGACACTCGTCCAGTCTAAGCCCAATCGCGTGGCGCGCTTTTGCAATTTTTGAGCGCGACTGAGCGCCGGCAGGCTCAAGGGGACATCGTCCAGCGCGTGGGTTTGGCGACGGGCATTTCGCTCTTGCTGTTTGATATCTTCCCAGCGCTCCTTGATATCTCGCTCTTGAGCGTGTTCTGCACCTGCCCGACGCGATGACAGTGTTCCGTCAGGGAAGACGTGCGGATGACGACGAAGTAATTTTGCAACAATACCGTGAATCACATCGTCAAAATCGTACAGTTCGCGCTCCTCCGCAAGCTGTGCGTAGAATACGACCTGAAAGAGTACGTCACCGAGCTCATCTCGTGCACCACGATCATCACCGCGCTCTAATGCATCGACGAGTTCGCAAACCTCTTCGAGGGTGTAAGGGACTATTGTCTGAGCAGTCTGCTTTAGATCCCATGGACAACCGTCGTGAGGATCGCGCAAACGTTTCATCAAATAGCGTAAATCCCTCAGTTCATAGCGATCATCAGCCACGTCAGGAGACCTCGTTGACCCGCTCTGCGGAAATGACGTTGGGCAACTGATTCAATTGAGCCAGGGTTGAATCAAGCACCGCCAACCCACTGACTTCTAACTCAATGCGCAAATAGGCCAATTGAGTTCGCCGATCGGTCTGGGTATTGACCGAGATCATATTCGCGCCAGCTTGCGACAGCGTCTCTGTCACATCCCGCAAGAGCCCTTTGCGATCATAGGCTCGGATTTCAATGACCACCTCCAGCGCTGTAATCTGCCCCTGCTCCCAGCGCACCTCAACGACACGATCAGGCGCCATGTCGACGAGCTTGAGCCACCGACTGCAATCCAAACGGTGAACCGAGACGCCTCGCGCGCGCGTCACAAAGCCCGCAACTCGATCCCCCTCTTCCGGTTGGCAGCAGCCCGCCCGATGAATACGACCTCGAGTGCCGGCCCAACTTTGGAGTTGAGCCACATTGACTACGGTCTGATCTTTTCTCGCCTGAGTGTCTGGCATCATCAAACTCTCAGCGACCGCAAGGACACCCTGCGCGGCCAGCTCACCCGAACCCACAGCAACATACATATCGTCAACAGTGGAGCACTGAACTTTTCGAGCAATACGTTTATAATCGAGCGCATTCATGGCTAAGCGTCTAAAGGCTTTTTCCAGTAAAGCCCGGCCTGCAGCCAGATTGTCCTCTCGTTTTTGGGCTTTAAACCACTGGATAATCTGTGCCTTTGCACGCGATGTTATTACCCATTTCGCTTCAGGGTTTAGCCACTCGCGCTTCGGTGATGGTTCATCTGCCGTGATAATGTGCACTCGGTCACCGGTATTTAAGGCTTGATTCAGCGCCACTAAACTGCCATTAACTCGGGCGCCTTTGCAGCGATGGCCTATCTGAGTGTGCACGTGGTAGGCAAAATCCAACGGCGTGGCGCCTTGCATCAAATTCACAATGTCGCCTTTTGGGGTAAACACGAAGACTCGGTCATAGTCGGCGTCAAACTGCAAAGATTCGGCAATACTGCCAGAGGCACCCGCCTCGTCGTGCCAGCGCAGAGCTTGGCGCAGCCACTCGATTTTTTCTTCGTAAACTGAACCGCTGCTGGCTCGATCGCTTTGTTTGTAACGCCAGTGCGCACAGACGCCAAGTTCGGCTTCGTCATGCATCTCGTTGGTACGGACTTGCACCTCTAACACCTTGCCCTCAGGACCGATTACCGCCGTATGAAGCGATCGATAACCATTGGGTTTAGGGTTGGCGACGTAGTCGTCAAATTCATTTGGAATCGTGCGCCAGAGGCCATGAATCACGCCCAAAGTCGTGTAACAGTCTTTTACGGAGGGGACTAAAATGCGTATAGCCCGTACATCGTGAACTTGAGAAAAACCAATACCTTTACGCTGCATCTTTTTCCAGATGCTAAAAATGTGTTTAGCTCGGCCATTGATCTCGCTGTATACGTTTGCCTCTTTAAGGGCGGCATCCACTGTCTGTGACACCCTTCTAATGTAGCGATCTCGTTCAACGCGCTTACCGTCAAGCAACTTGGCGATGCGTTTGTACACCGACGGTTGCGTGTACCTAAACGCCAGATCCTCAAGCTCCCATTTCAGCTGCCCTATACCTAAGCGATGAGCGAGTGGGACATACAGCCCACTGACCTCGGCAGCTAAACGCTCGCGCCGTTGTTCATCGTTCTTCACCACTCTGATCGCACACGTACGCTCCGCAAGTTTGATTAATGCGACCCGCACGTCATCGACCATAGCCACTAGCATTTGTCGGAGATTATCGTTTGCAGACTGCGGCTGCCCAAGCACCGAGGTCGCAGTGAAGCTCTGCACATCCGCCACATCAGCCATTTTCAACACACCGACTACCAAGGCCTCAACAGATTGCCCAAATTCCCGCCGCACAGACTCAACGCTCAGACGCTGCTCGCGCACGGCTCGATACAACAAGCCTGCACACAGTGCATGAACATCAACCTTCAGCTCGATAAGGATTAACGCAATATCTAAACTCTCGACGACTAAGTTGGAGGTTTGCGCCCAGTCGTTACAATCCACGCCGACACGATGTGACGCGCTCTGTACACAGCTCAAAGCCTCTGAAACTCGTTCAGCATCAGAATCTGAATAAAAGTCCGTTAAACGCAACTGCCACGCCGCCAGGTCATAACCCTCGGCTGAATCAATCTGTGGAGATTCGCGTACCCACACCATAAGGCTTAACCTGCAAACACCCCGGTCGACAAGTAACGGTCACCGCGGTCACAAACAATGGCCACGATGACGGCGTTCTCTACCTCACGACTCAAACGCAACGCACCGGCCATCACCCCACCCGAGCTCACACCACAGAAAATACCTTCTTCCTTCGCCATTCTGCGCATCGTTACTTCGGCTTCGTTTTGGTCTATATCGTATATGTGATCAACCGTATCGGGTTTGTAAATGCTGGGCAAATACGCTTCGGGCCACCGACGAATGCCGGGGATACTCGCCCCATCCGCGGGTTGCAATCCAACAATCTGGATTTTCGGGTTCACTGATTTAAAAAATCGCGAACATCCCATGATGGTTCCCGTGGTACCCATAGACGCAACAAAATGTGTGATCGTACCCGCCGTCTGATCCCAAATCTCAGGGCCTGTGCCCTGAAAGTGCGCCGCGGGATTATCTGGATTACCAAATTGGTCCAAAACGCGTCCAAGACCCTGAGCTTGCATCGACAGAGCGAGATCTCTGGCTCCCTCCATACCCTCTTCTTGGCTCACTTCAATTAACTGGGCACCGTAAGCAGCCATCGCCAACTTGCGTTCTTCACTCATGTGCGACGGCATAATGAGTTTGAGTTTATAGCCTTTAATCGCTGCCGCCATCGCGAGCGCGATACCCGTGTTGCCCGAGGTCGCTTCTATCAAGGTATCACCCGGTTGTATTTCGCCACGAGACTCGGCCGCTTGGATCATGTTAAGTGCAGGCCGATCCTTGACCGAACCCGCTGGGTTATTGCCCTCAAGCTTCGCAAGTACAGTATTGCTCGTATTGCCAGGCATGCGCTGCAAACGCACTAATGGGGTACCACCTATGCAGGACTCTATCGTGGGGTAATTCACCATTTGGGGCTATCTCCTATGGTCAGTTTTAACATGGCGCACCTAGATGATACACAGCAAACGCAATTGCATACCGCCGTTCGTCACTCAGGGTTATCGAAATCATCGCGTTGGGGGCAAGCAGAGCATGAGCGTCGTCCAACAGCTCTACATGCGGCTGACCTAAGTCGCTGTTGAGTACCTGTATCGTTTGCCACTTAAGCGCTCCTCGCAACCCCGTCCCAAAACACTTAGACACTGCTTCTTTAGCAGCGAAGCGTTTGGCTAAAAAATTTACGCAATAATCTCGCTCTTGATACGCGTGCCATTCGTGCTCGGTCAAAATGCGCCGTGCGAAACGTTCGGGATGACGCTTTACCGCGGCTGCAATGCGTTCAACATCTACGATGTCAGAGCCTAAACCCAATATCATCACGCTCCACTCCCGCTACTGCTGCTGAGTCTGTTGCTGCCATAGGAGACGCGATTTAAACGGCGCTTCACCAATGTAAGGCAACAACAATGTTCGACAGAGTTCACGCGCGAACTTGCTCGCCCATGCCTCTGGCTCGTTAATCGCTAAGGCCAACAGCCAACGCCCTGAGGCCGGTTTGCTCGCCGCGTGCTCGAGCGCATCCAACCACCCAGCGTTGTCGACGAAATGATACCACTTATCTGGATCGATAGGCTCGCCATTTGCATCAGTGCTAAGATCCGGCTCCACACCTAAGGTCTGTAAAATACTCCACTCGAAACGTCTTATTGGCGCCCTGGGCGAAGACTCTACCTTTAAGACTTCAAGCAGGCTGGCGTAATCTGCGAACAGCTCGGAGTAAGACTCCTCTTGTTGCAGCACACGCAGCAACAATTCGTTCGCGTAGTGGGCCGCATAAAAGCACTCGCCGAACAGAATATAAGGCTCTTGCAGGTCCTCCGCGTCTAACAGAGTTTTGAGATCGCCACGGCCCTGAAATCGCACGACTAGGGGGCGAAAGAGCTGAAGTCGTTGTGACAGAGAACCACCGAGGCGTTTACGTTTGGCTCCCTTAACGACACATGACACCCTTCCGCGTTCCGGTGTAAATAAATCGACTATCTCACTGCTTTCTTGAAAAGGACGTTTACGCAACAAAAACGCTGGCTGCTGTAAGCCCATAGCCATAACTAGTCAGCGTCACCAAAGCCTAGGCTTTTCATGGCGCGGGCGTCATCAGACCAGTTTGCTTTGACCTTGACCCACAGCTTTAATACGACTTTGTGATCAAACAGGCGCTCCATATCCAACCGCGCCTCGGTCCCGATTGATTTCAAGCGACTGCCACCGTCGCCGATCAAAATTTTCTTCTGTCCTTGCCGCTCAACGTAAATCGTGGCGTGAATCTCGGTAAAACGCTCACCCACGTCAAAGCTTTCAATCGCGACCGTCGCAGAATACGGCAGCTCGTCACCCAATTGTCGTGTGATTTTTTCGCGCACGATCTCAGACGCCAAAAATCGAGAGCTTCGAGTCGTGACTTGATCCTCGGGGAATATCGCCTCACCTGCTGGGGATAGCTTGACCAAGGCCTGGACTAAGCGCTGCACATCACTGGGCGTAAACGCCGACACCGGCACAATTTCGTCTGCCCCCGATTTTTGATAAAGCTCCTCTAAATAAGGCAGCAAACGACCTTTATCGTTAAGCAAGTCGACTTTGTTGACCACCAGTACTAATTTGGCCGAGTGCCGTTTAACTTGTTTAAAGACTCGCTCGTCATCGGCATTCCAGTGGGTGCGGTCCACGATCATACAGATAATGTCAGTATCCGCCATCGCCTGAGTTGCCGCATGGTTCATGTACTCATTTAAAGCCTTTTTGTGCTCCGAGTGAATTCCGGGCGTATCGACAAACACGAGTTGAAAATCTCCCTCGGTGTGAATACCGAGCAAAGTATGTCGCGTGGTTTGGGGCTTGCGGGAGGTGATACTGATTTTTTGACCCAGTATGTGGTTAAGCAGGGTCGATTTACCGACGTTGGGGCGCCCAACTATGGCAACAATCGCCGATTTTTTTATCGCTTCTGTCATTGTAGTCTATCCAATATTTTTTGCGCGGAGGTCTGCTCAGCGCGACGCCGACTGCTGGCGCTCGCCGTTTCTTGTAAGCCCTTACTCGGTACCCGACATTCGACAACGAAGACTTTCTGATGATCTTCGCCACGCGTCGCTACCAAGTGGTATTCAGGCAGCGCTAAACCCCTGCCTTGCAGCCACTCTTGCAAGCTTGTTTTCGCATCTTTACTCGCAGCAAACGAGGTCTCGTCATTTAAGCGATCGCGAAACCAGGCAAACACCACCCGCTTTGCCGTTTCAAAGTCGGAGTCCAGCAGTATCGCCGCGGCAACGGCCTCTAGGGCGTCAGCCAGTATCGACTTGCGCCGATGACCGCCACTTTTGCGCTCGCCCTGTCCTAGCTCTACGAAATCGCCCAGATTTTTTTCTCGAGCGATGGCCGCGAGCGTCTCGCCCTTTACAAGGTAAGCACGCCGCCGGCTCATTTCACCTTCGGGGGCCTTGGGGTAACGTTTAAACAGAGCTTCGGCGACAACATGATTGACCAGAGAATCCCCTAAAAACTCCAAACGCTCGTTATTTTTTGCTCCGACACTGCGATGCGCCAAAGCCAACTCTATGAGACTGAGATCGTTGAACTGATAGCCGATCGCCTGTTGCAAAGCACTCAGCTGCAAAGCTGTGAGCCTCAACGGATGCCACCGACTCGATCAAAGCTCGGCGTACTCAGTACTGACTCCCAATGCATCCAAATTGCAAAGGCTTTACCCACAATGTCTTCCTCGGGGACTTGCCCCCACACTCGACTGTCGCTTGAGTTGTCACGATTGTCGCCCATCATGAAATAATGCCCGGGCTTAACCACTTCTTTAAAGTCTCGCACTGGCCGCAAGGGGTCAAATTGTACGTCTCGTGTCTCGCCATTTGGCAAGGTTTCAGACAGCAAGTGATAAGGCCGACCGCGTTCGATCACTACGTCCACGAAATCGAGCGCAAGCCTTTCACCATTTACCGATAGCTGCTTATTTTTATACTCGATCACATCACCGGGAATACCGATCACCCGCTTTATGAAGTAGGTTTTGTTTTGGTGCGGCGGAAAAAACACCATGACATCACCACGCTGCGGTTCGCTAATATCCAGTACCTTCGTTCGCGCCACCGGCAACCGCAAACCATAAGTGAACTTATTGACAAGGATGTAATCCCCTACTTGTAAGGTGGGCACCATCGAAGATGACGGGATTTGAAACGGCTCGACGATAAAAGAGCGCAAGATAAATATGACGAACAAAACGGGGAAAAACGAGCGTGCATACTCAACCAAAACAGGCTCTTCTAAGGGTGGAACGTCCAGCGCTGCACCGCTAGAGATCGCTTCATGCCGCTGCCGACGCCGCGGCGCAAAAACCAAGGCATCGGCTAGCCAAACGAGCCCACTGACCGAGACCAACACCAACAAAATTAACGGAAAATCGAATGACATGGGGGTCCCTTAATTGTCTACTTGCAATACGGCCAAGAACGCCGCCTGGGGCACCTCGACGCGACCGACTTGTTTCATGCGCTTTTTACCCGCCTTTTGCTTTTCAAGCAGCTTGCGCTTGCGGGTCGCATCGCCACCGTAACATTTCGCTGTGACGTTTTTGCGCAAAGCCTTGACTGTTTGCCGCGCTACGACCTTTCCACCCACCGCCGCCTGAATAGCTACATCGAACATCTGCCGAGGAATCAGATCTTTCATTTTCTCGGTTAGGGCCCTGCCACGCGACATCACGTGATCTCGGTGCACGATGACAGCGAGAGCATCGACCCGTTCGCTGTTGATCAGCACGTCCAAACGCTGCAGATTTGCCGGCTCAAAGCGCTCAAAACTGTAGTCTAACGAGGCGTAACCTCGAGAGACTGACTTCAAGCGATCAAAGAAATCTAAGACCACCTCTGACATAGGCAAGTCAAAGGTGAGTGACACTTGGGAACCCAAGAACTGCATGTCTTTCTGCACACCTCGTTTGTCTATGCAAAGGGTAATGACATTGCCTAAGTAGTCTTGGGGCACCAAAATATGCGCTCGAGCAATAGGCTCGCGAATCTCCTGAATCAACCCAGGATCCGGTAGGGCACTCGGGTTATCGACATTAATGATTTCACCATCTTTCTTTTCGACTTCGTAAACGACCGTTGGCGCAGTGGTGATGAGATCTAAATCGTATTCACGTTCAAGCCGCTCTTGAATAATTTCCATGTGCAGCATGCCCAGAAAACCGCAACGGAAGCCAAAACCAAGCGCATCAGACGTTTCGGGCTCATAAAACAACGAAGCGTCGTTTAAGGTGAGCTTACCGAGAGCGTCACGGAAATCCTCGTAGTCATCGGTAGAGACCGTAAATATGCCCGCATACACTTGAGGTTTGATCCGCTGAAACCCTGGCAGAGGGGGCGTCTCTGGGTGCTGAGAACTTATTAAGGTGTCCCCCACCGGGGCCCCCAGAATATCTTTAATACCAGCAATCATGAAACCCACTTCGCCGGCTCGCAAAGACGCCGTCTCAGTGCGCTTGGGTGTAAAAATACCCACGCTGTCGACTTGGTGCGTTTTACCATTCGAGCGAGTAATCACCCTGTCTCGTTTCTTTAACGTGCCCTGCACTACACGCACGAGCGACACGACACCCAAATAGTTGTCGAACCAAGAGTCGATAATCAGCGCCTGCAACGGTGCGTCGTAATCGCCTTCAGGAGGCGGAATCATGTGCACAATTTCTTCCAGCACCTGATCCATCCCAAAGCCAGTCTTCGCGCTGCAGGGCACAGCGTTAGTTGCGTCGATGCCAATAATTTCCTCAATCTCGACTTTGACTTTTTCAGGCTCTGCTTGAGGTAGGTCCATTTTGTTGAGGATCGGAACGACTTCTAGGCCCTGCTCGATGGCCTTGTAGCAGTTGGCAACGGACTGGGCTTCTACACCTTGTCCGGCATCAACCACGAGCAAAGCGCCTTCGCACGCCGATAGAGAGCGAGACACTTCGTAACTGAAGTCAACGTGCCCGGGGGTGTCGATAAAATTCAGCTGATAGGTCTTGCCATCTTGCGCCTGATAATTCAGGGTGACACTTTGCGATTTGATCGTGATGCCACGCTCTCGCTCGATGTCCATCGAATCAAGAACCTGCTCGGCCATTTCACGCTCGCTCAAGCCTCCGCAAATCTGAATCAAACGATCAGCAAGCGTAGATTTACCATGGTCAATGTGGGCAATAATCGAAAAATTGCGGATATGTGTTAGATCGCTCAAGCAGTGTTCTCGCTGGTGAATTAAAGGCAGTGGATGCGCGGGGGCAATTGTAGCCTAAGCACGCCCCCCTCGCCATCCTCACCCACTACCTGTCGTGGTAAAACCCCAACGAACTATGGACTGGGGACCCGCAACCCACGAAACATGGGCGAACCCCTTCGATTTAGACGCAAGGGTATGGACTGTCCAGGGTCAAGCTGTGCAACGGCCTTATCGAAGTCAGCGACACTGCGAATTGGACTCGAACCCACCATCGTAATAGCGTCTCCCGGCAAGATACCTTGCGCTGCGGCGGGCGATTCCGGCACGACTTTTTCAACCACCACGGCCGCACTGAGACCCAGCGCCTCCAAGGTCTGCTGGTCCGCATTTTTAACCACCAATCCCAAGAGATTCTCTTCACTCGACTGGGCGCTTGCTAGTACCGGCTTACTCCGCTCGGGTAAAGCACCCACTTCAACTTTCAAAGTTCGCAGGGTGCCGTCACGCATAACGCTGACCTCGACCTTACTACCGGGCTTAACCAGACCCACAACGTGCGGCAACTGGGAAGAAGTTTCGATCGTTTCACCGTCAAAAGTCATAATCACATCACCCGACTGCAAACCAGCCTCAGCAGCGGGACTTTCGTCTACCACATCCACCACGAGAGCGCCTCTTGGACGATCCAAACCAAAGCCCTCAGCGAGGTTCTTGTCTACGTTTTGGATGCTCACACCCAACCACCCGCGCTTGACTTGACCACCGTCGCGGAGCTGGTCAACAACATCGCGCACAACACTGACAGGAATCGCAAACGAGAGTCCGATCGATCCACCCGAGCGGGTGTAGATTTGCGAGTTGACCCCCACCACTTCTCCTGCCAGGTTGAACAAGGGTCCACCGCTGTTGCCGGGATTAATCGCAACATCCGTTTGGATGAACGGCACGTAGTTGTCGTTTGTCTCTGTGGGCAACGATCGTCCCATGGCACTAACGATGCCAGCGGTGACGGAAAAGTCCAGACCAAACGGAGAACCGATTGCCAACACCCACTCCCCGACTTTAAGCTCGTCTGGCTGAGCCAAGGGCAGAGTTGGCAGATCCTGAGCCTCGATTTTCAGCAGTGCCAAATCTGACAATTCGTCAAGCCCCACAATAACGGCATCGTATTCTTGGCGATCCGAAAAGCGCACCACCACCGCATCGGCGCCTTCGACCACATGATTGTTGGTCACAATATAGCCATCTTTGGTCAATACGAAGCCCGAACCCATCGAGCTGCGAGGGCGCGGCGAATTCGGCATTCCACGGGGATCAAAAAATCGCTTTAAGTAATCAGGCAGGGCATCGTGATCAAACGATTCCGACTCGGCGCGATTTTGGCCCGCCTTATACTCCACGAGAATTTTAACCACGGCCGGTGCGCTGTCTTCAACTATTTCCGTAAAGTCGGGCAAACTTGATGCAGCACTGAGAGCGCTCCACACGACCAATACTAACGCGGTAAGCCACCGTTGTGGTGCCATACTTCTCCTCCTTTAACGACTAACGACAGCCGCTCGATTTGAGCGACTCATTGAAAAATCTTCGAGCGGCAGGCGCTCGATCACTACTTTCTATGGGAGCTTTCGGATATTTCAAGCATACCCGCTATTTCTTGCCGCACCGAAGTCCGTGTCAGCGACCACATTGCGCCAAAGCCTAAACCGACCAACAGGGCCACTACTTGTGCCCCGACCTGCGCGGGCGAAATCAGAGCGACCAAAGTGGCCAATGCCATAGCTAACAACAACGGTTGCACGTAAGCGAGAAAAGCCAACTTCAAGAGGCCGTTGGCTGGGAGCACCAAGTGAATGGCATCTCCTGCCGCAACGGCTTTCATTGAATCGCCCAGAGGCAAAGTGAACGTTTGCGCAGGCCTGTGATTGTTGAACGCTCCGTGCCCACATCCAAGTTTCGCCGAACAACTGCCACAGGTGCTCTGCCTCGATCCCAAAACATCGACACTCTGCCCATCTTCTGAAACGCCAACAACGACTAAGGATTCACTCAGCACGATCGGACCACTCAAGACTTTCGACCAACATCCTTGCGGTATTGATCGGAATTTCACCGATCACAGAGACCAAAGCCGCGCCCTGTGAGGTTTGTAAACCGCGGGTATAGGCCAAGGTCGCGCCACGATTCACCATGCCTTCACCCAAACGAATCTCGCCTTTGGGCTGCTCAACAAAAATGCTGAATGTTGACAAACCATCCGTGTACGTTCGCGCCTGCACGACTGCAGCATGACTCATCGATGCCTCCTCAAAGCCAGCAGGCAACCACCCCAGCGACCAAGAGGAGCCGCCCTCATTCGCCTGGGGTTGCGCAGTATCAGGTAGTGCTGCCACGCTTGGAACCTCGTCGCCTTCCACCTCTGGTTTGCTCGCCAACGACAAGGCTCTCAACTCGACATTCTCCAGCGCATTAGAGCCGCTGAAGGTGGTAGAGCGAAGCACTATGTCATTTTTTTCATCGACGACCAATTGAAAGCCGTGCCGATACACGTCTTTCGGCAAGGCGGTAATGATCGTGGCCGTATCATCGCCCAACATTTGTCGCTCGACTCGAAACTTGTACCACTGCGCGACACCACAGCTGTGTTCGGGCTCGAGCAGTAAACGATGACTCATGTTGTCGCAGTCGCTGCTGTGATCGGGAATTTGTACCGAATAATTGCCGTCGGGATCTGGCATCCCACGAGTAATCACAATCTGCTGCGACCCTACGGCAGTCTGCACAACCGCTCTTGCAGCAAAGCTCGGGCCATGTCCTGACTGCATGGTCTTACCCAATACTCGCAGCGCTTCTTCATCTTCGGCGTTACAACTTGTCTCAGCCCATCCAAGGCTTGGACACGCTGCAATGACGAGAACCGCAACAGCGCAGGCAGTTTCTATCCGCATAGCTTAGCGCTTACCCGCCTGCGCTTCCGCTCGGGCCAGCGTTCCTGTCATGACAGTGACCGGCGTATGCAAGGCACCCGCTGTCGCGTGTTGGCTCGAGTACAGCTCTAGCCGCTGTCGGGCCAACTCTTGATACAAACCCTCAATCGGGATAGGCGCTGGCGAACGCATGACCTGGGTCTGTCCATAGCTCGCTGGAATCGCCTGTAAACCTGCCGAGTCGAGCGGCATTACGGGCATTGATCGCACAGTAGGCACCGCAGACGCAGCAATCGTCGTCGCTTGAGGCTTGGTATCTTGCTGCACCTGCAAACCAACCAGAACACCCAAACAGGCGACTGAGGCTGCTACCGCAAAAGGCCGTAGTGTCTTGAACAAGTGCTGGCGACGTTTTGGGCGCACGCCCGACTGCATCAACTCGTCTCGAACGCGATCAGCGACGCTGAGACTCAAGACTGTAGCCGACGTACCCAGCAAAACTTCGCGGTTGATATGATAACGCCCCCAAGTCTCGCGCAAGCTGGGCTGCTCATTTATACGCTTCAGCAAGCGATTGGCGGAAAACTCATCGAGGTCTCCATCCATGAGCCGTGACAGCAGCTCGTCGTCTTCACCAGTTCTCATATCCTGCTTAATACTCACTGACACCTCTCTATTGGGCATAATGTCGTTCGCCATTCATTACTGCAGCCACTTGCCTATCCACGGTCTCTCTGCCTCGAAAAATTCGCGACCTCACCGTTCCTATAGGACACTCCATAATAGCGGCTATGTCCTCGTAACTTAGGCCATCAAACTCGCGCAGGCACAGCGCAGTTCTCAGCTCATCTGGCAAGTCAGCCACCGCTTGGGTGATAACCCGCTCCAACTCTTGCGATGCAATTGCCGCCTCGGGGCTCTCATGGTCTCGCAGCTGTTCTCCGTCATCCTGCAAGACCGCATCGTCAATATCAATATCGACTAGGGGCGTGCGTCGCGCTCGAGCCACCAGATAATTCTTGGCAGTATTGGTGGCTATTCGAAACAACCAGGTGTAAAACGCGCTGTCGCCGCGAAACTGCTCGAGAGCCTTATACGCCTTGATAAAGCTTTCTTGCGCTACATCTTGTGCCTCGTCGCTATCCTTTACGAACCGCCTGATCACGCTCAGCACTCGGTGCTGATATTTGATGACCAGTAGGTCGAAGGCACGCAAATCACCCTTCTGCGCCCTTTCAACAAGCAATCGATCCGATTCCTCGTCTGTTACTGAGCCACCGCTCACGCAATCTCCTCAATTCGTTTCGCTCTTATTGGACTGAATTGCGCGTCAATCGCTTTTTCCGTCTCACTGCTTCTAAGAGCACTAATTTCTGCTAAAGTTCCGCGTATTGTGCCACGGAGTTAATTTTTCTCATAAACCCGCTTCTGGCCCCGTCATATTAACTGACTTTATGCGAGATGTTATTAACGAGATGGCTACTACACACTCTGAGTACGACGTTGTTATTGTGGGTACAGGTGCCGCTGGTATGGCGCTCGCGCTGCATTTGCCGACCCACCTTCGCATCGCTTTGCTGACAAAATCAACACTCAACCAGGGCAGCACGTATTGGGCGCAGGGTGGCATGGCAGCCGTTGTTGACGCGAATGACACTGTGGAGTCGCACGTACAGGATACGTTAATCGCCGGCGCCGGACTCTGCAACCGTGATGCCGTCGAATTTACCGTGTCGCGTAGCAGTCGTGTGGTCGATTGGCTCGTCGAGCTGGGCGTGAACTTTGATCGCTTAGAAGAACACGAGCAGCAAGGCACTGGCTTTCATCTGACTCGCGAAGGGGGTCACAGTCACCGTCGCATACTGCATGCCGCCGATGCCACAGGTAAAGCGATATCGAAAACCCTAAGCAAACACGTTGTCGCAGCCAGCCACATCGATGTGCTCACCGAACGTGTTGCGGTGGATGTGATCGTACAGGATGGGCGCTGTCGGGGCTTGTATGCTTTGAATACGCGAACCGGCTCGGTGGACACATTCCAAACCAATGTGGTGGCACTCGCTACGGGCGGCGCGAGTAAAGCCTATCTTTACACCAGCAACCCCGATGGCAACAGTGGCGATGGCATCGCCATTGCTTGGCGTGCAGGTTGCCGAGTTGCCAATATGGAATTCAATCAGTTCCACCCAACCTGCCTGTATCACCCCAAAGCCAAATCGTATCTCATCACCGAAGCCATCCGAGGCGAAGGGGGGCATTTGTTACTGCCAGACCGGCAGCGATTCATGCATAAATTCGACGAGCGCGGAGAACTTGCCCCCAGAGACATCGTGGCGCGTGCTATAGATCACGAAATGAAGCGATTAGGTGCGGACCACCTACTGCTCGATATCTCGCACAAGCCGGCAGCCGAGGTCTTGACACATTTCCCCAATACTGCGAAGAAGTGTTTGGAGTACGGCATCGATATTACCAAAGAGCCTATACCTATCGTACCAGCGGCTCACTACACCTGTGGCGGAGTGGTCGTCGACCAACACGGCTGTACCGATATCGTGGGCCTATACGCCATCGGAGAAACGTCGCATACCGGATTGCACGGCGCTAACCGAATGGCCAGTAACTCGTTGCTCGAGTGTCTCGTTTATGGAGAATCTGCTGCGAACCACATCAAAGAGACTGCCCTGACCTCCGGCGCGAAAGTCTCAGTTGCAGACTGGGATGAAAGCCAAGTTACCGACTCAGATGAAGACGTCGTGATATCACACAACTGGGATGAACTAAGACGCTTTATGTGGGACTACGTGGGCATTGTGCGCACCGACAAACGACTGGAACGCGCTCAGCACCGCTGCGACATGCTCCGCTCCGAGATCAACGAGTATTACGCCAATTACCGAGTAAGCAACGACCTGCTCGAATTGCGTAATCTCAGCGTTGTCGCGGATTTAATGATCCGCTGTGCGCGGCAACGCAAAGAGAGTCGCGGGTTGCACTTTACCTTGGACTACCCTGTCCCTGAGGATCAGGCAACAGATACTGTACTCGTGCCCAACTAGGGCTCGCTTTTTGCCTCTCGAGCAAGCGACCGGAACTCTGCATCTGACAGCTGCCACGAGCATATCCAAGCGCTGCGCCCCGCGCGGTCAAAACACCAGAGCAAACCGGGTACGACCGCGTAGACCTTAACTGGCCGAATCGGCATGAGAGCTACGCTTGCGGTGCCCCAGTGAGTTTTCGAATCGTCACAACCAAAGCGGCAAACTTGGGGTCATCCGGCTGAACGCGCTGCATGAGATAGGCATAAAGATCTTGGTCTTGGCACGTCATAAACTGCTCGAAGGTCTCTCGATCTTCGGCACTCAAATTCGCGTAGTGTTGATCGACAAAAGGCTCCAACAACAAGTCAAGTTCTAACATGCCGCGCCGCGCCGCCCAGCGCATTCGGTTAACTTCACCGGCTTCAACCATGATCTTATCCAAACAGTCGTAAAAAAACGTAGTATACTGCATCGCGTCTTTGAATGCTTACGGGACGCTCACCCATACTTGTTTTTGACGCGCTTTGACGAAATCTGCTTATGTTTAAGGTAACCCCCAACACCTATTTCTCGGCTCTCGAACTTATTGGCCCAGACGCCGCAAAGACCCTGCAAGGTCAGCTGACAAACGATGTGGAAAGCCTTCGCAACCACAAGGGCCTTAACGGACTGCTGTGCAATTTAAAGGGGCGTGTTGAGTTGGACGTTAAGGTCTACAAGCACTCACCAGAACAGTTAACGCTGGTTGTGCCCACGGCGAATATTGACGCATTGAAACGTCGGCTCGCGCCGTACGTAGCCTTCTCCAAAAGCCGCTTAAAGGAGCTTAACCTAGAAACTCATAGCCTTGTCATGGCGCCAGACCCGATTGAGACGCCAGCAGGGCTTTGGTTTGATGAACTCGGGGTGATCAGCCCGCAAGACATCGATCAGCTAACGCACCCGCACACGGCGAGCTCAATCGATGAATTCCATCATTGGCGAATCCACTCTGGCATGGTTCAACTCACCACTGAGCAGAGCGGCCTTTACACCCCACAAGCACTGAGTTTGGACCGTTTAGGGTATGTCAGCTTCAAGAAAGGCTGTTACATGGGACAGGAAATCATCGCGCGCTTGCACTATAAGGGGCAATCCAAGCATCAACTCGCCCTCTTGCACTGCTCGCCCGGTCTTGCAACCGAGTCTAAAATAACAAGTCAAGCAGGAGACTCAGTGGGTACCATTGTCGATGCCGGTGCGAATACATCAGGTTACTACCTTGCCAGTGTTCGGCCACCCACAGACAGCACAGCCGAATACTTCGTGAGCAACCAGCCAGCTGATTTACTCAAATTATTTAGTCCGTAGGCACTGTGAGGTGCTGGCTTTGCCCGTGTGCTTTGCGGTACCCTGCTCGGTTAACTGCCAACGGTTTTGATTAACACATGAGCAACACCGCGCCCGACAATCTCGAAATCCCCTGCTTGATTCTGTCCGACCAGAGGCAACAGCGCGGCGCACTCAAATTTGGTAAAAACATCAACGAGTTAATGTTGTCTGTTCCGGCGCTGCCTGAACCCGGAGACATACCAACTCCCCCAGCCCAAGTGGGCGAGACGGGGCAATTATTTATCCCCAGCGCTGCTGACACGCTTTGCCTTAACGTTGAAATCCTTACCACAGCGATAGACCATGTGCGCCTGGTTGTTCTCGAGTTAAATACGGCCGATGAGCTAAGGTTACGCGAACGTGTGCGTGGCGCTCCGGACAGTAATTCGAACACTAGCCGTGCCCGCGTGCTCACGCTGGAAGAAAAACGAGCTTTACTTGAGAAAACCAATCACTATGTTCTGGCTCAGCTCCAAGAATTGTTCGACGACATATTTCTGGCGTTGGTTGCCGATCTTCAAACCGCCTCATTAAACCCAAAGCTGCTGCAGGCTCAGCAAGAGGTATTGTTTGAGGGAATGCGGACGGTAGCAATCGTAAAGCCCAGAATGCTCGAGATCCTAATGCGCGATCTACAGCGGCGACTTCACGGCAGCCCCGAGGTCAAAGCGAACACACACACAAAACGCATAGACCAGATTACTCAGGAAGAGCTCGATCTGGTGGATCTGAAAGAATTCGAGGAAAGCCTCGCTGTCAAACGTTTATTGCGCTTGGGTGAAGATCACCACCGCGGGGTATTCGAACTCATGATGATTCGTTACGCGTCGCTAAAGGGCGTCAAGCCCAGGCCCAATCTGTTACCGCTGTCGCTTAACTTATTAATACCTAGCTTGAAACGCGCTCTCAATCAGCGAGAAATCCCGAACGAACTTAACCATCGCATCTTTGACTTCTGCGGTCATTTGCTGCTGCGCAAAGCAAAAACGATGTACGCGAATATCAACCTTGTTCTCAAGCAAGCAGGGCTTGAACCAGAAGTCGAAAGGCGTCTGGAAACGGGGGCGCCGCTGTTACCGTCGCAACCCAACCCATCGAGGCCGCGGCGGGTTAAACCGAAAATCGAAAGACAGCCTAGTGGTGCTCAAGAACAAGATTTAGAGTTAAGCGCGGTCGCAGCAACTCTGCCTGACAACAATTTCGTGACGCTGCAGGTCGACAAAGATAAAGCCGCTTTCATCGAACGTTTAATGGCATTAATGGGGAATACCGAAGACCCCAATGAATTTTCAGACAAATTAGTCGCCGACATGTTCGCTCAAGTCAAGAGCGACGCAACCCTCAACCCCACTCTGGGGGCAGCTATTGAGTCCCTGCAAACACCGATGCAGCGAATTGCGCGCGAGGACCCCAACTTCTTAATCAACAATCAACACCCAATGCGGTTGGCGTTTGATCAATTAACGCAGCTGGCTCGTGCGGATTTATACCCCAACCCTAAACTGCAAGCGCGTGTTGTCGATTTAATTGCGCAAGTTGGACAAAATCAGGCTCTAGACTCCGAATCGGCGGCCGAACTCGCTGAGCAAACCGCCGCCATTCGGCAGCAACAAGAACGGCAATTTCACCGCAATATTGAGCGTCTGCGGCAAGTTGAGCAGGGGCAAGTGCGCTACCGAGACGCTCGCTTGGCCACCTTGCGTGAACTGCAAGATGCTTTACCGAGCACCCAAACATCCGCCAGCCTGTGCAATTTAATTGCCAACGGCTGGCTGGAGCTAATGACCCTTAATCGACTGCGCAGCAAAGATCCTGCGTCAGAGGCCTCGCGACTCAGGGCAAACATTGGTCTTGTCGTCGCGGTGTTGCAGGCTCGCGTTACCAACGCGAACATCGAAGCGAGTCAGGTGACGGCGGCAACCGAATTGTTAGGCAGCATCGAGAGCGAGATTTCCGAGACTTTACCGACCCGAGTCAGTCACGTGAGACACTGTGCGGCATTGCGCAGCGAAGTGTGCGGGCAGCATGAAATCGACCTGGTGAATGTCTTTGATACAGGACTGTTTAGAGCGCTTAGCGCGAGCAATCTGCGCGAAAGACTTCAGTCCCTTCCTCGCTTGAATCGCCTCGTCAGGAGGGCGCTTGCTATACCCGTGGACACTTGGTTAAGCGATGCCGCGCAAGAACGTCGCGTCTATTTAGCGTGGCACAACCCAGACCAAGACCAATTTGTATTTGCCAACGAACGAGGCCAAAAGACCCTAGACACCAATTTGCTGGGGTTTGCGCGCTTGCTACATCGTGGCCAACATCCCATTCGTAGCATCGAAGAACTGCCGATACTCGACCGGCAACTCCTGCAACGACTCCATGAATTCACCCCACGGAGACTCGAGTCCACGAAGTATTTCGGTGCCACCAACGCACTATCGAGTGACTCGTTTGCAGAGCAAGTTGTGGTGTCGAGCCAGCAAGCAATGGAACAGCGTCAATCGATGCACCTTGCTTTGTTCGCGGCGAGTAACATTGATCTCGTCGCCGCCCTCTATGACAAGGTGATCGTAGAAGCCTACGACAACACATTGATCGATGCACTGACCAGCCACCTAGCCGACGAACAAATATTGGGGCACGTTGCTAGCGGCAAGATTGGCGTGATTTTCTTCGGAGAATCGGATGTCAGTCTGCGCAAACGGCTGAATAGCTTAAGTCGTAAACTGAATCAACTCACCATCGCGACCGGTAACGAAGTCCTGCCATTGGAAGTGCAATGGGCAACACTCCAGGTCGACTCCGCACTAAAAGAGAACGATGAAGCAATCAATATCTCAAATACCTCAGCAGTGGCGCCCCCGGGGTCAACGCTCACACTCTCGAACATGCGACGCAACAGCCCTGCGGATGATGAGCATCTGAGAGCCAATTTTGACCATACCGCGATCGCTTTATTTGCGTTCCACTCGCACTGGACCAACTACCACAGTGAAGTCGTCGAAAGGCGCATTGAGTTCCGACTGCAAGACCTTGAAACCGAGGAAGAAATTCAATCGCCCTACACCACTTACCGCAATGAACTCCACCCTGCGATAGACCGCTGGCGCATACAGGCAGTATTTGCGTGGCTTCGGTCATTAGCTGAGCAGGAGCGAGAAATACCAAACTGCGTCATCGATATCGCCAGCACTAGCCTCAATGAGCTTACCTTCTGCGATACCTTACTAGACGATATATCGGAGTATGGCGTTGGCACCAATAAACTGTACTTTCGCGTAGACTTAAACAACACCCTAGCCTCGGTCGAATCACTGCAAGAATTCACGCAAATACTCTCAGATATCGGTTGCCGAATTATCGGCAGCAACGTAATGAATGCAGACCCCAGATGTCTAACCTCCGCGACCTGTGATCTCCTAGAGGTTACGGACCACAACGCGAGCGACACGAGTGAGCAGCAGCTACGGCAGCTCGATAGCGCGCGATTATTGGGTCGTCCAATAGTATTTTTAAATCCACAAGGCGAAAGCTCAGTTCCCGAGTTCTTGCTCTCACACCTCAGCGGAGAAGAGACATTGCGGTCCGCCATCAAACCCCTAAGTCAGATCACTCGCGAACTTGATACATTGAAGCATTGAGCGCGATTTGACCCAAGTCAAGCGACCGAAGACGACACTGCGATAAGCTACCAGCTTCTTTGTGCAACGGAAGCGGGCTTCACATGTCCCAGAATGCCACCCATCTCCAGGCTGACATCGAGCGTCTGGCACCGAAATACCAGAGGCCGGGGCCGCGCTACACATCTTACCCCACCGCTCCCCACCTGAGTGAGGCATTCGCGATCAAACAATTTGAGGCACGTTGCGCACAAGCCGATCAGCGCGATCTACCCTTGTCGCTGTACGTTCATGTCCCATTTTGTCGCTCTATTTGCTACTACTGCGCCTGCAATAAAGTGGTCACACGAACACCCGGCGCAGGACAAGAGTATCTGAACGCCCTCGATAAAGAACTTACTCGCTATCGAGATTGGGGCTTAAACCAGCGCCTCGTAAGCCAGCTACACTGGGGTGGTGGCACTCCAACCTATCTAAGCGATGCCGAGCTGACCCAATTAATGCACCTCATCGCTCGAAACTACCAACTAACCGACGCATCGGATCGGGAATATTCCATCGAAATTGATCCAAGGACTGTGAGCAAACAAACAATAGCCCTGCTGCGAGGACTCGGATTCAATCGCTTGAGCTTGGGGATCCAAGATTTCGACCCCCTCGTCCAGACAGCCATTAACCGCGTGCAGCCTTACGAAATGGTCGCTGATCTGACTCATAGCATCCGCGAGCACGGATTCAAGTCATTGTCTTTTGACCTGATCTATGGGCTACCTCATCAAAGTGAAAAGAGCTTCAGTAAAACCCTCGCTCAGGTCATTCAACTCGAACCCGATCGGATTGCTTGCTATAACTATGCTCACTTACCCAATAGATTCACCTCCCAACGTGCTATCGATCGGCTGACACTACCCTCAGCCACTCAGCGACTGCGACTACAGCGACTGATCGATACAACGCTGGCGGATTCAGGGTATGTCCTGATAGGTCTGGATCACTACGTCAAAACGACAGATGAGCTATCGGTGGCGCAACGCGAGGGGCGTCTGCAGCGTAACTTTCAGGGTTATTCGCTCAAAAGTGCCGAAGATATGATGGGCATTGGCCACTCTGCCATTTCGCAGATCGGCGATATGATCGTGCAGAACGCTCGCAACCTCGATGACTATCTAGGTAAGACTCAAGCTAACGAGTCGCCCATCAGCCGAGGGCTGCGGCTTACACAAGATGACCTCTTGCGCCGAGACATCATCATGGATATCTGCTGTAAACTTGAATTTTCGCTCTCGGAAATCTGTCATCGGCACGGTTATCAAGCCCAAAGCTATCTGAAAAAAGAAATTGAAGACTTGCAAGAGTTCATCACGGATGGGTTAATAAACAAAACGAACTCTGGCTACCGTTTGACAACCCTTGGCCGTCATTTTTTACGCAATATTTGTATGGTATTTGACGCTTGGCTCGAGCAAACGCCCGTAGATATAAAATATTCGAAGACGGTATGACAAATTGTCACAGGGGAAGACTAGAGGCTTAATATTAGATTAAACTAATACACTGTTGTAGGGACAATAAACGACACCATTGGGGGGTGCGTTTCTTATGGACACAAAAATACACTTGGCGACTGACACGACTTGCCACCACGACTTCAAGACAAATTGTAGCAATTGCCGACTGAACACGCTTTGCCTGCCTCTTGCGTTGGAAGGCAAAGATATCGATGCCTTAGATGCCATCGTGCAGCGCAGTAAACCTATTCAGAAAAATGCGTATTTGTTCCACGAGGGCGACGCTTTCAATTCAATTTACGCTGTCCGCTCCGGCAGTATTAAAGCCTTCGCGACGACCGACGATGGCCGCGAGCAGGTCACCGGGTTCTATTTTCCAGGTGAGCTGTTGGGAATGGATGGTATTAGTCGCAATGTCCACGCCTCTACAGCGAAAGCCCTGGAAACCTCTGCCGTCTGTGAAATCCCCTTTGACTCGCTTGGCGAGCTGAGCGCTAAAATTCCCAATCTGCAGCGCCACTTCTTTCAATTAATGAGCCGCGAAATCACTGAAGACCAGCAGCTCATCACCCTGCTTAGCAAAAATTCAGCCGACGAACGTATTGCTGCACTGCTACTCAGCATCTCCTCACGCAACGCCCGTCGACAGCTCAGCGCGAATCGATTCCGCTTGCCGATGTCTCGGGTCGATATCGGAAACTACTTAGGACTCACCATTGAAACCGTCAGCCGAGTCATCGGTCGGTTGCAAAAAAAGTCGATACTGCAGGTCGACAATAAAGAAGTCTCCATCTTGGACTTCGATGCATTAACCGAAATCGCCCACACTAAGGTTCACCACCAAGAAGCATCCTGATCGCGGCACGGGTAATAGCAAATTGACTCAAGTCAAAGTAATGATTTGGGGACACTATAAAATACCCACTGCGTGTTGGGGCGCAAACTCATAAAGGAGAACACACATGATTCAACATGGCTTAGCCCTGCTGGTACAGCCGCACACGGCCTGGCGCCGCGTCGCCCAGCTTCAGGGGTCAAGTTTTAATGCCTTGGCTCTTTTCCCGGTTATTATGGCGATATTACCCGCTGTCGCGTGGTTTTACGGCACTAGCCACGTGGGCTGGACAGTGGGCTCATCCGGCGACGCCATTCGACTAACGGAGGCAAGCGCCACCGAGATTGCGTTTCTGTTCTACTTCGTCATGGTTGGCTCAGTTGCTATCATCGGCTACTTCATCCACTGGATGTCCGCGACATATGGTGCCAATTCCACACTCACTCGCGGCATCGTGATTGCTGGCCTCACCTGCACACCACTGTTCGTTACCGGCTTAGTCGGTTTTCATCCTTTGTTGTGGTTAGACCTACTTATCGGTGTGGTCGCGCTGTCATGGTCAACGTATTTACTGTACCTCGGCATTCCGATCGTTATGAACATACCGGAAGAGCGTGGTTTTTTGTTCTCTAGTGCCATTATCGCGATTGCACTGGTAATTTTTGTTGGAATTTTAGTGGTCACCATCATCGCGTGGGAGTACGGCTTTGCTCCAGAATTTACCGATCATTCAGCTTAACAGTGCCCAAGACTACGGAAGAAAATCATGAGTGAATTAAACGAACAACTTGAGCACCCCGTCTACAACTATAACGTTGTGCGGCAGTTTGCCGTCATGACGGTTGTGTGGGGTATTGTCGGCATGCTCGTCGGCGTCATTATTGCGGCGCAGCTCGTCTGGCCCGATCTTAGCTTCGAACAGCCGTGGTTTAGTTTTGGACGTCTACGTCCCTTACACACGAATGCTGTGATCTTCGCGTTTGGCGGTTCGGCACTCTTCGCCACGTCGTATTACGTGGTACAACGCACAACGCAAGCGCGCTTAATCTCAGACGGACTTGCGGCATTTACCTTCTGGGGTTGGCAACTCGTCATTTTGCTTGCGGCAATCAGCTTGCCCTTGGGCTACACCTCCTCTAAGGAATATGCCGAACTCATTTGGCCCATTGATGTGCTGATTACCGTCGTTTGGGTGGCTTATGCGATCGTATTCTTTGGAACCATCGCCAAGCGCAAAGTCAGCCATATTTACGTGGCTAACTGGTTCTTCGGCGCGTTTATCATTACCGTCGCCGTGCTGCATATAGTGAATAGTGCGGTGCTGCCGGTGAACTTTTTTATGGGATACAGCCTGTATGCAGGCACCGCTGACGCGATGGTGCAGTGGTGGTATGGTCACAATGCGGTGGGCTTCTTCTTAACCGCCGGTTTCTTGGGCATGATGTACTACTTCGTGCCCAAACAAGCCGAACGCCCCGTTTACTCGTATCGCTTAAGCATTGTGCACTTTTGGGCTTTGGTCGCGGTGTATATTTGGGCCGGACCTCACCACCTGCATTACACAGCACTGCCAGACTGGGCCCAAAGCTTAGGAATGGTGATGTCGCTTATTCTGCTAGCACCGAGCTGGGGCGGCATGATCAACGGTATCATGACCCTATCTGGCGCCTGGCATAAATTGCGCTCGGATCCCATCTTACGCTTCTTAGTCGTAAGCCTATCGTTTTACGGCATGTCGACCTTTGAAGGTCCAATGATGTCGATCAAAACGGTAAATTCATTGAGCCACTACACAGACTGGACCATTGGGCACGTGCACTCTGGTGCACTTGGTTGGGTGGCGATGATATCGATTGGCTCGATGTATCACCTGATCCCCGTGCTTTTCGGCAAAAGTAAAATGTACAGTACAGATTTGATCAACACGCACTTCTGGATGTCCACCATTGGGACAGTACTTTATATCGCATCCATGTGGGTCAACGGCATACTGCAAGGTTTAATGTGGCGGGCCTACAACCAAGATGGCACATTGACCTACACCTTCGTCGAGTCGCTCGTCGCAAGCTACCCCGGCTACATGGTTCGACTAGCCGGCGGATTCATCTTTTTCGCAGGCATGCTACTCATGGCCTACAACGTCTACATGACCATTCGCAATGACGAAGTCACGGTAGCTGACACACAAGCAGCGGCGGCTTAAGGAGACCAGCATGAAGCACGAAGTCATTGAAAAAAATGTGAGCCTGATGATCATCTTGACCATCGTGGCCATCAGTTTTGGCACGCTAGTTGAGCTGGTACCACTGATTTTCTCGAAACAAGTCTCTGAACCCGTTGACGGTTTAAAGCCCTTGACCGCACTGCAGCTTGAGGGACGCGATATCTATATCCGTGAGGGCTGTAATACCTGCCACTCTCAGATGATTCGCGCTCTGCGCGCAGAGAGTGAGCGCTACGGTCACTACTCGGTCGCCGGTGAGTTTGTCTATGACCGCCCATTTTTGTGGGGCTCTAAAAGAACGGGGCCCGACCTGGCGCGTGTTGGCGGCCGCTACAGCGATGATTGGCACCGAGCCCACTTAATGAACCCTCGTGATGTCGTGCCCGAAAGCAATATGCCAGCTTTCCCATGGCTGTTTGAAAACACGATCGATAGCAGCGTAACACCCAAGAAGATCGCAACATTACAGGCACTCGGCGTGCCATACACACAAGCGGATATCGATGGTGCTTCAGCCTCGGTTGAGGGCAAGAAAGAAATCGATGCGGTCGTTGCTTACCTCCAGAACTTGGGTACTGTGCTTTCGGAGAAACGCTAATGGATATCAATGATCTGCGCGGTTTAAGTACAGTGCTGATGCTGTGCTCATTCCTAGGGTTGTGCGTCTGGGCTTACAGCAGCGCTCGGAAAAAAGAATTTGATGAGGCGGCATCGTTACCGTTTGCAGACGAGCACACCGCCGTGGCTAAGTCACAGGAGACCAACAATGACTAGTTTTTGGAGCAACTGGATCATCATTCTTACGACCATCACAATCGTCGGTATCACTTGGCTACTGTTTGGTAACCGCAAGAAGGACAACGCCGAGAACCAGACCACGGGTCATGTCTATGACGGTATCGAAGAATATGATAACCCCCTTCCCGCCTGGTGGTTCTTTATGTTCACCGTGACCATTATTTGGGGTTTAGGCTACTTGGTCGCCTATCCGGGCATGGGTAAATGGGAAGGATTGTTAGGCTGGACACAACAAGGCCAACACGACGCTGAAGTCGCTAAAGCCGAAGAAAGGTATCGGGCCATGCGCGACCGCTACCTCGCCTTACCTATCGAAGAAATTGCGTTTGATCCCGCCGTTAAAAAAATGGGGCAACGTCTGTTTGGTAACCATTGCGCTCAGTGCCACGGTGCAGACGCGCGCGGTGCCTATGGCTTTCCCAATTTGACCGATACCGATTGGCTCTGGGGCGGTTCACCCGAAGCCATTAAGCACACCCTCAATTACGGGCGACAAGCGGCCATGCCCGCCTGGGGTCCCGTGCTCGGCGATCAGGGCATCAAAGAAGTGACAGCTTACTTAGTAACGCTGAATAATCGCTCCGCGGACCCCGCGCTCGCCGAAGCGGGCAAACAAAAATTCGGCATGTTTTGTGCTGCCTGCCACCAAGCCGATGGCACCGGCAATCAGCTCGTCGGAGCGCCCAACCTGACCAACGGCATCTGGCTCTATGGGGGCAGCGAAGCTGATATTGCTCATACCCTGCGCGTTGGCCGCAATGGCATGATGCCGGCACAAAGCAG
Organism: Aequoribacter sp.; assembly: GCF_965659035.1. Classification (NCBI taxonomy): domain Bacteria; kingdom Pseudomonadati; phylum Pseudomonadota; class Gammaproteobacteria; order Cellvibrionales; family Halieaceae; genus Aequoribacter; species Aequoribacter sp. Next base: position 59,126 of record NZ_CBFHWH010000001.1, read on the forward strand.
CATACTGTCAGAGGATAAAATTCATATTCTTACCGCCTATGTCTACGGGCAATCCAACACAAAGGGGAACTGAGTTCCCCTACCGTCGCTGGACCCTTCCCACCTAACATGAGGTAGCTGTTAGACCATGAACGACGATCAACGTATTGATTTAGCCGAAGCCGTCCCTGCCGAGGTCGCTGAAGTCGACCTCTATCAAAAACGCGAAAAAATTTACACGCGCAAAATTGAAGGCTTCTTTCAACGCTTGCGTCTATACACGGGCTGGCCCCTGTTGATCGGTTATTTTGGTCTGCCCTGGCTTGAATGGGGCGGACGCCAAGCGATATTGTTCGACTTACCGGCGCGCAAGTTCCATATCTTAGGCATGACTTTTTGGCCGCAGGATTTTTCTTTGCTTGCATTTTTGCTCATTATCGCTGCCTACGCACTGTTCGCTGTGACAGTGGTCGCGGGTCGTGTTTGGTGCGGCTACACCTGCCCGCAAACCGTTTGGACTGCAATTTTCATGTATCTAGAGCAGCGTTTTGAAGGTAGCCGGAACCAACGCATCAAACTTGATAAAGCGCCTTGGAGTATCGAAAAAGTCTGGCGCAAAGGCATGAAGCATAGCTCGTGGCTGTTCGTCGCTTTCATGACGGGTATGACCTTCGTAGGCTACTTCTATCCCATAAAACAACTGGTACCCGAGTTGGCGACCCTCAGCACCGGCTTCTGGCAAGCCGCCTGGACTGTGTTTTTCACGCTGGCGACCTATATCAATGCGGGTTGGATGCGAGAACAAGTCTGCAAATACATGTGCCCCTATGCACGGTTCCAATCGGTCATGTTCGACAAAGATACTCTCATCGTGTCTTACAATCACGCGCGAGGGGAACCGAGAGGCTCTCGTAAACACGACGCTGATCCAAAAGAGCTAGGCTTAGGGGAATGCATCGATTGCCAACTTTGTGTGCAGGTCTGCCCCACCGGGATTGATATTCGCGAGGGACTGCAATACGAATGCATTGGTTGCGCCCTGTGTATCGATGCCTGCAATTCCATAATGGATAAAATGCAATATCCACGCGACCTAATCTCCTACACCAGCGAGCACGAATTGGCGGGTGGCAAAAAGCACTGGTTCCGCCCTCGCATTATTGGCTACGCCGCCATGCTCTGCATCATGGTCAGTGTATTCGCCTACAACCTCGTCAACCGTGTACCGCTGGAACTCACGGTTATGCGTGATCGCGGCGATTTGTACGTGCAAACTCATGACGGTCGAATCGAGAACATTTACACCTTACACATTGTGAATATGACGGACGAACAACATCGCTATTCGCTATCGGTAGAGGGGCTCGATGATGTTCGTATTATCGGTGACCAAGAGCCTTTGGTGTCCGCCGGTGGAGACCTAACGTTGTCACTGCGCCTAAATGCACCGCCCAAGTCGGGGGCCATGGCATCGAGCCCTATTCACTTTAACTTGATCGCAGAGGATAATCCTGACCTTTCGGTTCGAATAGAGTCGCGATTTATGAGGCCCCTGTGAGTAAACCTATAGCGTCAACGCTGAGCGCCAACCCTTGGTATAAAGAGTTCTGGCCTTGGTTTATCATCGCTCTTTTAGGTAGCGTGGTGACCGCAAGTTTGATCACGGTATCTATCGCGTTTCGCCATGCTGATGATTTGGTTGTAGACGACTACTACAAAGTTGGGCTGGCCATCAATCAACGTTTGGAGCATCGCGAGGCAGCGCAGCGACTGGGGATCGATATCACTCTTAGCTTGACGGGTGAACAAGTTTTTCTCAGCACCAGGAATGTCGCGCCAAGTTCCGAACTAACGCTTTTGCTTGCGCATCCCATGGAAGCCGACAAGGACTTTACCGTGACCTTGTTGCCCGGACCCGATGGTGTTTTCTTCGCCACTCTACCAACACAGGTTTCGCACGCTTGGCATTGGAGTGTTTCTGGCGCCGAGCCCGAGGTCTGGCTGGTGTCTGGAGTCATCGATGAGAAAGCTTTCAGTAATGACTCCCCCTGAAATCATCTTGCCAAGTGTGAAGGCAGGTACCCCCGACTGCTTTCACTGTGGCGAGCCGGTAGATGGATCCTCGACCTTTAGCTGTGTTATCGAGGGACACGCGCGACCCATGTGTTGTGCGGGTTGCAAAGCGGTCGCCGACCTGATCGTGGAATCAGGCATGACGCACTTCTACTCGCAACGCACACACTACGCAGAAACACCGCCTGAACAATTGCTGAACCTTGACTATGACTCGTACGACTTTAGCGAACTTGGAACATCAACGGGTGATCCGAGCATAACAGGTACTCAAACAGTTCAGCTGTTAATCGGAGGGATGACCTGCGCAGCGTGTTCTTGGCTCGTTGAACGCCAAGCACTCAGAACCATCGGTGTAAAAGCGGCGCGAGTAAGCTTGAGCGAATCAACACTTAACGCAGAGGTCGATTCGAGCACACCCCTAACCGAACTCATGCAAAGTATTGGCAAACTGGGGTATCGTGTTCAACCCTTCCAAAGCTCAGAAAGAACCAAGCTCCTGGCACTCGAAAACAAGCTCATGCTAAAACGTCTCGCCGTGGCGGGCCTTGGCATGATGCAAGTCGGCATGTTCGCTATCGCCCTCCACGCGGGCGCAATACAAGGCATGGAGATCGAATATCAACAACTGATGCGCTGGGTCAGTTTACCTATCGCCCTGTTTGTTACGCTGTACAGCGGAGGGGGTTTTTTTCGATCCGCATGGTCTCATCTGAAACATGGCGCCGTGGTCATGGACCTACCCATCTCAATCGCTCTAGGCCTTGCCTTGGGGGCGTCAATCTATGCCACTGTGACAGCAAGTGGAGAGGTGTATTTTGACTCTGTCGTCATGTTTGTCTTTTTTCTGCTGACCGCACGCTATTTCGAGCACCGGAGCAGATTCGCTAGCAGCCTTAGCCTCCAGAAAATACAGGACACCCTGCCCCGCGTCGCCAATCGCTTAATTGAAAATACCCTTGAGTACTGTTCAATTAGAGATCTTAAATACGGTGATCGAATACGGGTGTTTACCGGTGATACCATACCCCTCGACGGAATTGTCGTGAGCGGTGACAGCGACATCGACGAAAGTACCTTCACGGGCGAATCGGTGCCAAGGGCCGTTACAGCAAGCGATCACGTTTTCGCCGGAACGCTCAATCTCAAACAATCGATTGACCTAGAGGTCACCTCAGATCCCGACTCAACCAAACTAAAAGCCCTCGAGAACGCGATAAGCTACGCCGAGACACAAAAGCCAAAAATTGCCCAACTAGCCGATCGTATTGCTGGAGTGTTTATACTCGGGGTTCTTACTATTGCTAGCGCAACCGCCTATTATTGGTGGCAGCATGAGCCCGACAACGCCTTTTGGATTGCATTGTCGGTATTGGTCGTGAGTTGCCCCTGTGCCCTCGGTCTCGCGACACCTGCAGCACTGACCACCGCGGCGCAAAGTTTGCGTCAAGTGGGCGCCATCATCCGCGGTGACAATGCGATTGAGCAACTCAGCCACATTGACACCGTGATCTTTGACAAGACAGGAACACTGACCGACGGCCAATTTGAGTGCGTCAAGGCGCTCAGTTTTGGCAAGCTCAAAGCGAGTGAGTACTTCGTTTTAGCTCAAGCTTTGCAATCCCACAGCGCCCACCCCATTGCGAGCGCTTTTTCCGGCACAGTCGACTATGAACACGTCGATGAGAGTCTCAAAAGTGTTATCAGCGCGCTGTTAGAATCCGACTCTGAGTGCAGACCTCAACGTGAGGCGCAAGGACTTAGCTTCATGCATAAAGGCCAGCGCTTAGAAATAGGTAACGCGGCATTTTTAACCCAAGCTAAACTCCCCTCGCCCTGGCCAACCGAAGCTCTGCATTGGATCGGTCTCAGCATTGACAGCAATATTGTGGCTCTGTTCGGCTTACAGGACAAACTTCGACCCGATGCCAAAGCCCTAGTAGAGTATTACCGAGACGCAGGCATTCGCACACTGCTGTTGACCGGTGACGCCAGTGCCCATGCCCACAGCTTGGCAACAGCTTTACCCTTCGACGCCTGCGCCTTTGGATTAAGTCCAGAGCAAAAATTAGCGTACCTAGATGATTTGCAGCACCAGGGCCGAAAGGTTTTGATGGTAGGAGACGGTATCAACGATGCGGCCGTGCTAGCGCAAGCGAATACGGGAATCGCAGTATCTCAAGCCACCGACTTGGCCCGTGCAAAAGCCGATATTGTGGTGACCAACTCTGATTTAACACCGATCAAACTAGCTCATCGTCTCGCCTTACGAACACGAAAAATTATCCAACAGAATCTGATGTGGGCACTGGGCTACAATATTGTTGCTATCCCTCTCGCTTGCCTAGGTCATATCCCACCGTGGCTAGCTGCGCTAGGAATGTCGCTCAGTTCACTCATTGTCGTCTTCAATTCACTGCGCCTAAAAAATCACCCTATGGCTTAGGTAGGTCATTATGTCGACACTGTACTTTCTCATTCCAATCGCACTAATCTTCTGCGTGGTGACGCTCAAACTCGTGCTGTGGGCCATTCAGTCCGGACAATATAACGACCTAGACCGTGATGCCAACATCATTTTTGAAGACGACCACACTGACACCAAGGACACCAATGATCACTGAAGCCAACCTAGTAGCGGCGAGTCTGTTGGGGCTAGCCGGCGCCGGTCATTGCATTGGCATGTGCGGGGGCATTGCCAGTGCTATCGGCATTGGATCCCGCAATCGTCGCAGTTTGATCCTAGCCTACCAAACGGGTCGAATTACTAGTTATGCGGCGCTAGGCTTCTTCTTAGGCGCAGCCGCTAGCATGCTCGATCTACCCGTTTGGCGCATGGGACTGCGTGTAATAGCGGCACTTATGTTAATAGCAATGGGCCTGTATACGGCGAATTGGTGGTTCGGACTGAAACATTTCGAGCGCCTGGGCGCGGTCATCTGGAGGCCAATACAAAACCTTAGTCGTCCACTACTACCCGCCAAGAGAATACCACAGGCGTTGGCACTTGGGGCCGCATGGGGATTTCTACCCTGCGGACTCATATACAGCGCTTTAGCCTGGGCATCTGCGCACGCAAATGCCATGGATTCTGCTGTGTTAATGCTATTTTTTGGTCTTGGGACCCTACCCGCCATGCTCACGGCTAGCCTTGGGGCCAACTGGGTTTCTCGATTCTTCAAGAAGCTTTGGGTAAGACAGGCTATTGGCGCGTCCCTGTGTGCTTGGGGCATCCTGAATCTGTTCATGCTACTGCGTCACAGCATGCATTAAAAAAAGCCCCGCTAGTGCGGGGCGAAGCTGTGGTGTTGGGGACACCACGTAGCGACTTAAAACCGGTAAGCAATACCGATGTTGTAGACCATGGGGTCTAATTCGACGTCAAATTTTACCGTACCCACATCCGTCTTAACCTTGGCCGTTGTATCGATATCCACCCACCAAATCCCGAAATTCAGGGACCACTTATCATTCAGGGGAATATCAACACCTGCTTGAGCTGCCAACCCAAAAGAATCCTCAAGCTGCAAGCCCACTCGATTTGCACCCAGCAAAGCACCAACGGCATCGGTTAATTCTTGTGAAGGGTCCTCACTAAAGAAAGTCGTGTAATTAAGACCTAGACCTAAATAAGGTTGCCAGCCCTGACTGTTGCCACGTGGATACCACTGCAAACTGACTGTTGGCGGCAAGTGTTTGGTGTCGCCAGCGGGTATATTTGCTCCGTTAAGCCGAATATCATGGCTAAAGGGCGTGGCCGCCAGCACCTCAAGACCTAAACTATCGCTCAACATGTAGATACCCATAAGCGATAGCTGGGTGTCGTTATCGACCGAGACACCAGGAAACACGGTAGCCGGAGCGGTGGGAAGAACCACTGGGTCACTTTTCTCATCGGGGGCTACAGTCACGGCACCTGCACGGACAATCCAGTCACCCGCTTCATAAGCATTGACATTGCCCGCCGCCATCGCCACACCGGCGGCTACCAACAGAGGTGAAATCCAAGCTTTTTTCTTCATAACCACTCCTTCTCTAAGTCTTCGGATATCGGACGATTTGTTCATCCATGGGATCATCTTAATGTGCTGAGGAATTCGGATATTGATCAGGGTCAAACTCCTAAAGATGCACGAGACTCCGATGTTTCGATTATTGACGCACATCAAGGTCAGGTAGACATTAGATAACGAAGACTCGACTTTTGGCGCATTGTTCGCAATTGAAAGAGTGTTTAAACTTACCCTTTCACTACAAAGTTGTATAAGTAATGCCAAAAACAGGGTTTGATCTGGTTGTGATCGGCAGCGGGCCTGCGGGTGAATCGGCAGCACTAAATGCTGCGAAACAACACAAGAAAGTGGCAGTCATCGAAGTCAATACTCAAGTCGGCGGGGCGTGTACGCATAAAGGCACTATCCCCTCGAAAGCCTTGCGGCACACCGTGAAGCAGCTAATGCGCTTCAATAACGGAACCTTATTCCGTGAGATAGGCCACAGTCGGCAAATTCCCTACCCTACCGTTTTGAAACACGCAATTTCGGTGGTCGAGCAACAGGTCGATATGCGAAGCAAATTCTATGGCCGTAACAATATCGCTGTATACAAGGGTCACGCTAAGTTTATCAACGATCAACATCTATCGGTAACCAGAGCTGATGGCTCGGTCGAAGAATTACATTCTCAAGAATTCGTGATTGCGACAGGTAGCCGTCCGTATCACCCGCCCGATGTCCCCTTCGAACATTCTCGAGTATACGATAGCGACACCATTTTAAGCCTGGAGCATACACCTCGTAAGCTGATTATTTACGGAGCGGGCGTGATTGGGTGCGAATATGCGTCGATTTTCAGCGGCTTAGGTATCAAGGTCGAACTTATCAACAGTTTCGAAAATCTCTTGGCGTTTCTTGATGATGAAATATCAGTCGCTCTCGATTACCACCTGCGGGAGTCTGGCGTTATGGTCCGCCATCGCGAGGTTTATGAACGAGTAGAAGCCAATCAAGAAGGCATTTCACTGCACTTGCAGTCTGGAAAAATCATTCGCGGTGATGCACTGCTGTGGTGTAACGGCAGAAGTGGCAACACACAAAATTTGGGGCTAGAGAACATAGGCTTAAGCAGCGATGGGCGCGGCCAGATCAAAGTGAACCAACGCTACCAAACCGATGTGCCGAATATTTATGCCGTTGGCGATGTTATAGGCTCGCCCAGTCTCGCGAGCGCAGCTTACGACCAGGGTCGTGCCGCCGCCTCCTCCAATGACAAGGACGTTCGTTTCGTCGACGATGTTCCAACCGGTATTTATACAATACCCGAGATCAGCTCGGTCGGACGTACCGAACGAGAACTCACCGACAATAGAATACCTTTCGAGGTGGGGCGTGCCTTTTTCAAAGACACAGCCCGAGGTCAAATCTCGGGCGAAGGTACAGGAATGTTAAAAATACTGTTTTGTCCAAGCACGCTCAGGATTTTAGGCATTCACTGTTTTGGCGCCGAAGCGACCGAGATTATTCATATCGGCCAAGCGATCATGAAGCAACCTGAAACTGCGAACACCATCCGCTATTTTGTCGAAACGACATTTAATTACCCGACGATGGCCGAGGCTTATCGCATTGCTGCTTTAAATGGCTTGAATAGACTCACAGGCTACTAGCGTGTTTCACCCCTGGAAAGGTCTGCTCTGCGCGTTACTAATGGTGGAGCTGAGTTTTGCAAGCGAGGCAGAATTCCCGCGTCAGCGCTTCGACGCGAAGGCACCCAAATGGATGGCAAATGTCGCCAACATTGAAGTGCCCGCCATCAAATACGAGCAAGGCCGCGCGCGACACTACATCGAGTACTGTAGCGGCACCTTACTAAAAAGTGCCAAAACGTCACAGTCCAGGTTTATGATCAGCGCTTGGCATTGCGTTGAACATTACCAAGACTTGAGTCGAGACCTCACTGTTTACTTTCCGCACTCTCAATCACGCCACAAGGCCTACAGAGCACGCTTAGTTGATAGCGGCGGCAGCATTTCCAGCGACTGGGCTTTGCTAAAACTCAGCGATGCTCCCAATTCAGCACATCTGGCGGGTCTCACTTTAATGACAACCGACAAAAACCAGCCCGCAACCGCTGCGGGGTTCGCGCTCGCCTTACCGAATGGCCGCCAGCACCTCTCATTTGATGATTCCTGTGAGGCAAATGGCGAGAACGAATGGATACGATGCACCACCTCTAAAGGCGCCTCTGGTGGTCCAATCGTGCAAATCCATCAGTCGATGGCAGGTATCGTCGGGGTGATATCACAGGGCGACAGCCAAGCTTTTACGATAAGCTTTCCTAGCGCGAGACTACCGCAACGCTGGAGAGGCGCCTTCGGGGCAAAGCTACTCTGACACCACCTTGCCGTGACGCTGCCGATCCGGCGGAGCTGCACCGATATGCTGCTCTTTACGCAACGCCGCCAGTTCAATTTGTTTCTGCCGCTCTGCAAACCGAAGCTTTTGATCTTCGGTTAACTGATCATAACAGCGAGGGCAACAAACCCCTTTCTGATAGCGAAAATCGAGCTTTTGCTCTTCAGTGATCGGGTGGCGACAGCCGTGACATTGATCGTACTGTCCTTTTTCGAGGCGATGGTTGACCGAAACCCGATTGTCAAAGACGAAGCATTCACCCTGCCATTTGGATTCGGTCTCTGGCACTTCCTCAAGATACTTAAGAATGCCTCCCTTCAAGTGGTAAACCTCGTCGAACCCCTGTTCAAGCATATAGGCGGTCGCTTTCTCGCATCGAATGCCACCCGTACAAAACATCGCGACTTTTTTATGTTTCGCGGGGTCCATGTTTTTTTCAACGTACGCAGGAAATTCTCTAAAGGTCGTAGTCTTAGGATCAAGTGCCCCCTCGAACGTCCCAATTTCAAATTCGTAATCGTTGCGAGTATCCACCAGCACCACATCGGGATCAGAAATGAGCTCATTCCAATCCTTGGGCTCGACGTAGCGCCCCACCACAACGTTGGGATCAATACCCTCAACCCCCATGGTTACAATTTCTTTTTTAAGCTTCACCTTCATTCGATAAAAAGGCTTTTCTTGGTAATAAGATTCTTTGTGCTCTAGCGCCTCAAGCCCGGGTAATGCTCGCAAATAATTCAGCAGTTGACTCATTCTCTCTCGAGTACCAGACACCGTACCGTTGATACCCTCATGCGCAAGTAGTAGGGTCCCTTTTATGCCCAAGCTAAGGCAGGTTTCCAGTATCGGCTCACGTAAGGCCTGATAATTGGGCAAACTCACAAAACGATACATAGCAGCGACGACAATGTCGTCAGCCTGCTCGCGTTTTGGATCTTGTGTCATCGACCACCTCCTAAACACTCTGGTGACATTGGACTTTGCTGGTTGCGCTCTCCCCACTGCTTTGGTGTGTACAAGTGTAAGGCTAGAGCGTGTACTGGCCCGTCAAGCAAGTCAGACACCAAACCATAGACCGCTTGGTGCCTTTTTACACGGGGCATGGCCTCAAACTCTTCGGCAACCACGGTCATGCCAAAATGTGTCTCGGAACCCTCAGGCACGTTATGTTTATGACTCTCGTTCTCTAATAACACCCGCGCTTGCGGGAACGCGTCGCTCACGCGCGACCGAAGTGTAGCCTCTATCGTCATTAATAGATCCTTGCGAAAAAACCCAAAGTATACCCGATACAGCAAAGTCTAGGAGAACACAATCTGTCACAATTCAGTTGAAACGCCGCCACAAGTTCTCTAGTCTTTCCGTTATTCAATCCAGTCACGTGGTATCAAGGCACACAATGACAGAATTCGACGTTTATTTTGACGGGCAGTGCCTGCCAGGTTTTGAACAGCAAGAGGTGCGCGAGAATCTCCAAGAGCTGTTCAAAGCCAACAACGCCATTCTGGATTTACTGTTCTCAGGTAAAGAGCAAAAGGTTAAAGGGGGTCTCAACGAGGCGGGCGCCAAACGCTATGCCAGCGCGCTGCGTAAAGCTGGCGCCAAACCTTTAGTTCGCAAAAGAGCCATTGCGCAATCATCGCGAACAAGCAGCGACCCCCGTACGTTTCAGCGGCCCACAAACTCCGGGGTATTCGATTTAAGTCCCCCAGGGAGCCTCATTCTGCGCCCAGAAGAGCGACCGAAAGTAGCTGCTATTCGGGTGAATACTGAGCATCTCAATGCCCTCGAACCCGGCGTCTACAACGCGCCACCAGAACCTCAAACCGGTGAAGTACCCAATACCAACCACCTGCGTATTAGCAACAACTCCGAGCCCATGGGACGGGTCATTTTACCTGCTAAACGCTTCAATCTTAGCGCCTATCAGCTAGCCGAGGAAGGACACGATTTATCAGAGTTTGCGCGTCCCTCACTGCCTACCGTCGAGCCTATGCTTGAGCTCGATCTGGCGCCAATGACCGAGTAACATCAAGCGTCAAAGGAAAGTAAACCTGTACCCGCAACCCCGGGTTATTATCTTTTAGCTCGATACTGGCACGGTGGTAAAAGGCAATCGCCTGCACCAAAGACAAGCCCAAGCCGTGCCCTTTATGCTCGCTACGACTCGGTTCCCCGCGATAAAAGCGCCTAAAGACCTGCTTGCGCTCAGCCTCTGGAATACCCACGCCACTATCGGCGATAATCACCCGTACTTGCTCTGCCCCGAAACGCTCAAGACGAATCCGTATTACCCCACCTGACGGGGTAAACTTTATAGCGTTATCAATGATATTGGCGAACATTTGTCCTAGGAGGTCGGTCTCCCCGTTGATTTGCTCGACGTATTCGGCCTGAAAATCAATCAAGACTCCCGTATCGTGTGCTACCGGCTCGTACATTTCAACCACGTCCTGTAGCACCACGCGCAGACTGACTTGCTTAGCGTCAGTACGTATCTGACTGCCCGCCTCGAGCATCGATATCCTCAGCAGTGCGTTAAAAGAGGCTAACAGGTCATCACAGTCCGACAATAACTCGTCGATCGTCGATTCATATTCTTTCGGCACCCTAGGCTTCAGTTGAGTCAGCTTATTCCTCAGGCGTGTCAGCGGGGTGCGCAAATCATGCGCAATATTGTCAGATACAGAGCGGACCCCTTGCAGCGACATGGCAACGTGATCCAGCATTTCATTTCCAACGTCGACTAAGTCCTTCAGATACGGCGTGACAGCCTCTCGCGGTAAACGCCCCTCCAAATTTTTCTGCATAATCGCTCGAAGCTCTGTACCAATTCGATGTGTTCCCATCAGCGCTCGATGTGTCGCAACTGTCGTTGTTAACATCGCGAATAACCAAAACACGGCAATCACCATCGCAACCTTGCCAACGAGATAGTTAATGGCATCAAACTCGTCCTGATAAAAACGACCTACCGTCAACCTGAGCTCTGGGTTCAGGGATTCAGTCTCTGCGAACATTTTGCGTTCTGTCTCGTTATTCCAGTAGAGCCCTTGCAGTAAAAACTGAACGAGACCAAGAGTGTCATCTCGATAGGCAAAGTTGGGAGCGAGAGCACTGGTCTCGGCGGACTTCATTTGCAGAAAATACAGCACATCAGCGCTGTCATCACTGAAACCTTGCCGGCCGACTATTTCCGTAAGACGCTCCATCCCCTGCGTGTGGTAAACCTCTGACAAAAACTGAACACGCCCTTGAACATCCGAATGCAAGGTCGAATACAAATTCGTATACGAGACCAGTGCGAAAATGACAAAGAGCAGTGCCCCACCCAAGGCCAAAGCGGCAGCAAAACCCGATAGCAGCTGTAAGCCTAATGTTTGAACCCAAGCTTTTGCGGTGCCGCTATTCATCACCGAAGCGATACCCTGCGCCCCTAACGGTGTGCACCAAGGGATAATCGAAGTCGCGATCAATTTTCTGGCGCAAGCGGGAAATGTGAACGTCAATCACATTCGTTTGCGGGTCAAAATGGTACCCCCAAACGTTTTCTAGGAGCATGCTGCGAGTGACGATTTTGCCTGCATTGCGCATCAGATATTCGAGTAAGCGATATTCGCGCGGCTGCAAAGCAATCACGCGCCCCGCTCGTCGAACCTCTTGGGTAATCAAATCAAGCCGCAGGTCATCGGCTTCAAGCGTTGTTCGAAAATCGGCACCCAGTGGAGCCAAACGCCTGTGTATGGCTTCTAATCTTGCCATGAGTTCTTCCGACGAGAACGGCTTTACGAGGTAATCATCGGCCCCTATTTGTAAACCTTTGACGCGATCATCTACTTCTCCAAGAGCGCTCAAAATAAGCACAGGCGTCAAATCGCCTTTATCTCGCAAGCTCTTAATCACGCTCAAACCGTCTAGCTTTGGCAGCATTCGATCAACGATCAGAGCATCCCAACGCGCAGAATTGGCGGCCAAAAGCCCCTCTGTACCAGTCGATGCGCACTCGCAATTATGCCCCTTCAATGCAAGCTCACTGGCGACGAAATCAGCCACTGACGAATCATCTTCTATTAGTAACACTCTCATGACATCTACCACCCAACCACTGCGCCTACCGCACGACTATCGTATACTAGCTCCGATTCGTTTCATGATACTAGGAAACTTCCATTTATGTCTGCCCCTATCGCGCCGCCATTTCATCGCCACCTCTTAGCTTTGGTGTATGACACCTTTCTCGTCATCCCCATCATCATGGCTTCAACAGCCCTTGTTATGGGGCTTTACGTACAGATAATTCCGGTTGATAAGACCACAGAAGTCGTGGCACTACCCCCTGGTGTGGTGCAATTAACTGCGGTGCTTAGCGTGGCTATTTTTTATTTTATTTTTTGGCGGCGTGGCGGACAGACACTGGGTATGCAAGCCTGGCGAGTGAAACTCGTGAATTCCTCGGGATTGCCGGTCTCGAACGCCCAAATTTTACTGCGTTTAATCGCGGCCACACTGTCTTATGGTGCGCTCGGGCTAGGCCTAGTTTGGCGTTTTGTCGACCCTGATAGTTGTTACCTGCATGATCGGCTGTCCGGCACTCGGCTCACCTCGGTCGCAAAAGCTCACTAAATCAGGGCGCTCGATATAACAACCAAGCTGCCAACAAGAGGCCCACCAACAATGGCAAAGTGACCGCCAAGGCGGGAGAGATGCCGTAAACGATCGTCACTGAAGCCACAACATCTTGACTGATCTTAAAAACCAATCCCACTAAGGTGCCAATGAATACTCTGAGCCCGAGTGTACCATCCCTTAGAGGACCAAAAATAAACCCCATGGCGACGAGGACCAATACAAAAATTGCAATCGGCTGAGTGAGCTTACGCCAAGCCGCGACTTCATAATCCGCCGATTCGAGCCCCTGCTGCTTCAGGTACTGGCTGTACTGAAACAAACCATTAATACTCAATCGCTCTGGGCTTAGCGACTCCATGGCCAGCAAGTCGGGCGTTAAATCTGTTTCCCACAGTAAGGTGGTATGCTCGCTGGTTTGCGAGCCCCATGAATTTACTTGGGTCCGCTGCACATTTTCCAGCAGCCAGCCCGCACTTTGAAATGTGGCACGATTCGCGCTCATCGACTCATGCAGCCGCCAATTATCGTCGAACGTAAATAACGTTACGCCGTAGATCACACCGCCGGCTTGCACCGCGTTGAAGTGAATAAAGTGGCGACCCTCACGATTCCACATGCCGTAGCGCCCCGTTATCGAGCCCTTGTTGCTCAAAGCCAATGCTCGCTCCGCCTCGCCAAACTGCTCGCTTTTTGGCACCACAAATTCGCCCATGATTAGCATCAGGCCAGCAAACACTAAAATGGGCTTCATTAATATTCTGAGCAAATGCCAAGACGACAAACCCGCGCCTCGAATAACCACAAGCTCACTGGTTGAAGCCAACTGCCCCAGAGCAACAAGCACGCCGATCAAGATGCCAATTGGCGCAAGCTCTACGATACGCGCAGGCACAGATGCTCCCACATAAAGTAAAGCTTTCGAGAAAGTATAATTCGCCTTTAAATCCTGCAGCTCGTCGACTAAAGCAGACAAAGCATCTAGGCCAACCAACACGAGTAGAACGAGACAGGTGGCGTAAATCACCTGCATGCCCACATAGCGATCAAGCAGTCGCATGAATGCCTCTTTGTGCTCCCGCGAACCTCAGGCGCCATTGGGGCCAAAGTAGCACAACACAGCCGATCCCAGCGATCACCGCATGCAAACCCCAAAGACTGCCCACAGACGCGCCCTCAGCGGCGGCGCCGCGCAGGCTCGCCAAGCCCACCAGATAAACGAGATACAGCACAATTGCGGGCAACAGCATGGTGTAGCGCCCTCGTCGTCGATCGGTGCGCGCAAGCCCCAACGCAAGAAGCGCCAAATTAAACGGCATCAAAACCAGTGACAGTCGCCAGTGCAAAGTTGCCGTGCTCGCTGAATTCTTCTCGAGAAACAGCATCTGTGTGGGGAGCGCATCATACAAGTCGTCGCCGAAAGCACTGCCCGTAGAATCGGCATCGGGTAAGCGCTCGCCTAACACTTCGAATTCCGTTACTCGATATTCGAGTTGGCCAGGTTGTCCTTGATAACGTCGTCCATTTAACAGCTCTAAGTAACGTCCGCCGTGCTCTTGCGAACTGACCACGCGACCACGCTCGGCGTAGGTGATAGTAACGAGGGGTTCTCCAGCACTCGACAATCCCTGTTCTGCGACGAACAAACCCTTAAGACCTTGCTGATCAGACTCAATAGACTCGGCGTAAAACGTATCGAACCCACCGCTGCGGCGCTGGAACCGACCGGGAACAAAAGCCGCCAGGCCTTTCTCATTCGATGCCTCGGTGACTAAGTTTAAGACCTTGGTTTTCGTCCATGGGGTCAAGCCTAAAGACAGCCCCGCACTGAGTATACCCACCGCCGCGCCCGACACTAAGACCCACCGCAACAGATGCCAAGGTCCGATACCACTAGCGCTCAGAACGACCATTTCACTGTCGGTGTAGAGACGACCAAGGGCTAACATCAAGCCCACAAAAAAACCGAGCGGTAAGATCAGCTCCAAATAACTGGGGATGGAAAAAAACATGATCGATGCCAAAAAACCGGCGGCCAAATCGCCCTCGGCCACATCCGCTAAGCGACGCACAAATTGGCTACTGAATACGACCAGGAAAACGACCAGAGAAACGGCACCTGTATTCACCAAAATATCGCGGGTTAGATATCGAACTATTAGCACCTTGCCGCTTTGCCCCCTATACTAGTGGCTCACAAAAAACGTCTCCATAGTACACTATGGCCTAAACGACTTCAGAGGAATTTTTATGTCGGATATCGTATTTACCGCCAAATCCGGGGCACCCGAGACTCAAAAGACAACCTGCTTAGTAGTCGCCATGAGTAAAGCGAAATCGCTTCCCGCAGCCTTATCGAACCTCGACAGCGCGCTTGACGGGGCTCTGACGAGGGTGATCAAAAACAAAGACTTCAACGGCGATGCCAAACAAATTGTGTCGTTGTCGCCTAACGATGCGTTGCCAAGATTACTGCTTCTGGGATTGGGCGAGGGCCCGGTGCCGGCACCAAAAGCTCGACAAGCCATCGCCTCCCTGTGGGGTAACGCATCGAAAACGCAAGCTAAGGATATGGTCATCGATTTCAGCGCAGCCGATGTTGATCCCGAGTGTGACATCGCCCAAATTGTAGGCCAAGAAATCACAACGGCAAATTACAGCTACACGCGCACGCTGAGCAAGCCCAAAGCAAATAGCACCATCAAGAAAGTGACGCTGCTTGTGGCCAACAAGAACGAGGCATCCTCTGCAAAAGCGGCTCTGGTGTCGGGGCAGGCCATTGGTCAGGGTATTAACTACGCGCGCGAGCTTGCAAACCTGCCGGGCAACATTTGTACGCCAACGTACTTGGCCGACCAAGCCACAGAGCTGGCAAACACCTTTGCATCTATTTCGGCCCAGTCGCTAGGTGAAGCTGAAATGCGCGAATTGGGCATGAATTCTCTGCTGTCCGTTTCTGCCGGTTCTGATCAGGAAGCCAAACTGATCATCATGCGCTACCAAGGCGACAGCACAAGCGATACACAGCACTGCTTAGTGGGAAAAGGCATTACCTTCGATACCGGTGGCATTTCACTTAAACCGGGCGCGAAGATGGATGAAATGAAGTTCGATATGGGTGGTGCAGCGAGTGTTTTCGGCACCCTGCAAGCGCTGGCGATGCTCGAGGCTAAGGTCAACGTCGTGGGCATCGTCGCCGCCGCAGAGAACATGCCCAGCGGCAGCGCGACGAAACCAGGGGATGTAGTCACCAGCATGGCAGGACTAACGATAGAAATCTTAAACACCGACGCCGAGGGTAGACTTGTATTGTGCGATGCACTGACCTACGCCGAACGGTTTAGCCCCTCCTCCGTCGTCGATATCGCGACGCTAACCGGCGCCTGTGTGGTGGCACTAGGACATCACGCAACCGGCCTCTACGCCAATGACGACGAACTTGCCACCGCACTGCTCGCGGCTGGCGAGCAAACGGGCGATAGAGCGTGGCGCATGCCTTTGTGGGACGAATACCAGTCACAGCTCGACAGCCCATTTGCCGACATGGGCAACATCGGGGGTCCTGCGGCGGGTAGTGTCACCGCGGCGTGCTTTTTGTCACGATTTACCAAAACTTATTCATGGGCGCACTTAGACATCGCTGGCAGCGCTTGGAATTCAGCGCCCAAAGGTGCAACGGGACGTCCTGTTGCTCTTCTCACAAAATACCTGAGCAGTCAGTCGTAAACCAATGACGCGTGTAGGATTTTATGTTGTCCAATCGGACGATGCCTTAGCCAGTCATCGCGTCGCCGCGGTGCTGGCTGAGAAAGCACTGAATCGCGGGCATCGTATTTTTGTCTTGGCTCGCGATGAATCTCACGCGCAAGAACTGTACGATGTTTTTTGGTCGTTTCGTCACGATGCGTTCTTGCCGGTCAGCCTCTGTCATGAAAGGGCCACTTCCGCGATCGTCATTGGGCATTCCAACCCGACACCGGAGCACCATGACTGCCTGATTAATCTGTCTATGACCACAGACAACTTTGCCTCTCGCTTCCAACGTATCGTCGAAATTGTAACGCAACAAGCGCACCATTTAGAGGCTATGCGGGATGCCTGGCGCTGGTACAAACACCGTGGCTTTACGCTAGAAAAACACGACGTAGCGCTTCCAAATCACGTATAATTCGCCCTTTTTACGCTAAGGCCCCAAAGCAAATGGAAAAAACGTTTCAACCCGACGCTATTGAACACAAATGGTACCAAGAATGGGAGAGCCAAGGGTACTTTGCGCCAAGTGGTGAGGGCACCCCTTACAGCATCATGATTCCGCCGCCAAACGTGACGGGTAGTCTGCATATGGGACACGGGTTTCAAGATACCATCATGGACGCTTTGATTCGTTACCACCGAATGCAGGGCTGCGACACATTATGGCAACCGGGAACCGATCATGCCGGTATCGCTACCCAGATGGTCGTAGAACGACAGCTCGAGGCGCAAGGTATCAAACGTCATGACATAGGCCGCGATGCATTTGTCGACAAAGTGTGGGAGTGGAAAGCGCAGTCAGGCGGAACAATCACGTCACAGCTGCGACGTCTCGGAGCCTCGCTCGATTGGTCTCGAGAGCGATTTACTATGGATCCCGGGCTTTCGGATGCCGTTCAAAAGGTCTTTATCGATTTATACAACGAGGGTCTTATATACCGCGGGCAACGCCTTGTTAACTGGGATCCAAAGCTGCATACCGCGGTCTCAGATCTCGAGGTATTGAACGAGGAAGAGCAAGGCTCTTTGTGGCATTTTCGCTATCCAATTAGCGGCACCAACGACTTCTTGGTGGTTGCAACGACACGACCAGAGACCATGCTTGGCGATACAGCCGTAGCCGTGAACCCCAACGATGAGCGCTATCGTCACCTCGTGGGTCAAACAATCGACTTACCCTTGTGCGACCGCAGCATTCCAATTATTGCTGACGACTACGTTGATCAAGAGTTTGGAACGGGTTGCGTAAAAATTACGCCAGCGCATGACTTCAACGACTATGAAGTAGGTAAACGCCACAACCTTCCCATCATCAATGTCTTTACCGATAACGCGGCCATAAACAACTCGGCACCCGATTGCTACCAGGGACTTGATCGCTTTGACGCCAGAGCGCGCGTCGTTGCCGATCTTGAGGCTCTGGGCCTGGTAGAAAAAATAGAACCACACACCCTAAAAGTACCGCGCGGCGATCGCTCGGGCGTTGTCATCGAGCCCTATCTGACGGATCAGTGGTATGTCGATGCCAAAAAACTCGCGATCCCCGCAATAGCGGCCGTAGAAAACGGCGACATTGAGTTCGTACCAAAGCAATGGGAAAACACCTATTTTGCATGGATGCGTGACATTCAAGATTGGTGCATCAGTCGCCAACTCTGGTGGGGGCACCGCATTCCTGCGTGGTACGACCAAGCCGGTAAGGTCTATGTTGGCGACACCGAAGCGGCTGTACGAGCCCAACATCAACTCGGTGACTCTGTCGTTTTGCGTCAAGACGACGATGTATTGGATACGTGGTTTAGCTCCGCCTTGTGGACATTTTCAACGCTTGGATGGCCATCAGAAACTCCCGAACTGCAGCGCTATCACCCGACATCTGTGCTGGTAACGGGCTTTGATATCATTTTCTTCTGGGTCGCCCGCATGATCATGATGACACTGCATTTTAAACGTGAGGTACCCTTCAAAACCGTCTACGTACACGGCCTGGTCCGCGATGCCGAAGGGCAAAAAATGTCGAAATCTAAGGGGAATGTGCTGGACCCTATCGATCTCATCGATGGCATCGATCTGGAATCGCTTGTGTCGAAGCGCACAGCGGGCATGATGCAGCCGCAAAAAGCAAAGGCCATTGAAAAAGCGACGCGCAAACATTTCCCAGACGGCATCCCCTCTTACGGTACCGACGCGCTGCGCTATACCTTTTACTCGCTAGCGTCCACCGGACGAGATATCCGTTTCGATCTGGGCCGCATCGAGGGCTATCGAAATTTTTGCAACAAAATTTGGAATGCTTCGCGCTATGTCATGACACAATGCGAGAACGTCGATCTAAACGGCGCCAGGGAACTCGGTGATGCGGAGCGTTGGATCCAAGGGCGTTTGCATCAAACCTTAAAACAGGTTGAGAACTCTATGGCACACTACCGCTTTGATCACGCCTCTCAAAGCTTGTACGAGTTTTTCTGGAATGATTACTGCGATTGGTTCCTCGAATTCAGCAAACCTGTATTGTGGGACGACAATGCATCGGACGAGCGCAAACGGGGTACCCATCACACGCTAGTCTCGGTGTTAGAGGCAGCACTGCGCATGCTCCACCCCTTTATGCCGTTCATTACCGAAGAAATCTGGCAACGCGCGGCGCCCTTGCTCGGAGAACACAAAGCTTCAATCATGCTCGCTTCGTATCCGCAAATCGCTGACTTTGACGCCGCGACGCCCGCTGTCAACGAGTCTATTGAGTGTGTCCAGGCGCTTATCGGCGCCACTCGAACCCTACGAAGCGACATGAATTTGAGCCCAGGGCAAGCACTCCCCGCAGTGCTGTTCAGCGAGCAACCCAGCGCCGTTCAGGCGGCTCGAGCTAACGAAAGTTTGCTGATCAAACTCGCCAAATTGGACAGCATTTCGTGGGCCGAGTCAAAGTCTGACATTCCAGCAAGTGCATCACTGATCGCCGGCGATATCGAGCTTTGCATACCACTGGCGGGACTCATCGATGTCGAACAAGAAGTCGCGCGCATTAGCAAACGAATTGAACAGTTAACCAAAGAGATCGCTCGAATCGACGGCAAACTCACAAATCCAAATTTCGCAGACAAAGCGCCTGCGGAAGTGGTTGCCAAAGAAAAAGACAAGCTCAGTGCCTATCAAACTGAACTTGGCAAGATGCTAGAGCAACTCGAAAGCGTTAAGGCCTTGAAATAAGACTCAGAAAACGCTAAGTTTCGGCCTAATAACAATAAAAGCACCGAAGGTAACCTATGTCTGATCGTGTCAGTGGAAAAGTTAAGTGGTTCAACAACGCTAAAGGCTACGGCTTTATTGAGCGTGAAAACGAAAGCGATGACGTGTTTGTCCATTTCCGATCCATTCAAGGAGAGGGCTTTCGCACTCTCAATGAGGGGCAAGCCGTCGAGTTCACGCTGACGACAGGCCCAAAAGGGCTACAAGCCGAAGACGTAATGGCTAAATAGCTCGACAACATCTATATAAGCATTAAGGATTCAATATGAACCTCATAAGCGCCGCGACTTCTTTGGTTGCGGGCACCTTAGTTGCGGGGCTTGCCAGCCAAGCGCTGGGGACACTCCCCTACGCGCCCTGGTCTATTTCGGCGCTAGCGTCAGCCATTGCTTTGACCGTAGCGAGCTTCATGCTGCGCTCCGCTTCTTCATCGCCTAAGACAAGCGTCCCGAGCGGGAACGAAGGTCCTCGGGAGACAGGCACGGTTAAGTGGTTCAATGCCACCAAAGGCTTTGGTTTTATTGTTTGCGACAGCGGCGACGAGATCTTCGTGCACTTTCGTGCGCTGCGAAACGGCGGTCGTCGAAGCCTAAAAGACGGCCTTCCGGTTAGTTTCGTCATTACCAGTGGAGATCGCGGCCCGCAAGCGAGCGACGTGGAAATCCTGTAGGACGGACCTATCTCTCGGCCGACCCGGCCGCTCGCGCCATAGCACTGCTTAAAATCACCTCGCTCGGCGTGAACAAATCACTCACAGAGAGCGTTTAGCCCTTGGCTTTCGGTTCCGTAACAGGGACAATGCGCGCCGTGAATTCCTATGTGCATCCGGGCTGACCAATGAAAATTTTTGACCCCGACATTGTGACGCTACTGCCGTCGTTTACAACGGCGCTCATCGAAACGCATTGTCATCTCGATTACCTCAACGATCATGATTTAGATCGTGCGCTCGATCTGGCCTGCTCAGTCGGCATAGATCGAGTCATTACGATAGCCGTGTCGCCAGAGAATCTTGATACTGTTCTTGAAATTGCAAACAGTCGCGATCAAGTGTGGGCCACTCAAGGTGTTCATCCACACGAGTCGAATGCATACAGCGACAGCGTACACAGCAAAATCGAGGAGCAATGCCAGCACAGTAAGGTCGTCGCCATCGGTGAAATTGGACTTGATTACTACTACGACCACAGTGATCGACAAGCGCAAATCACCGCCTTCGAGCGCCAACTCGACATCGCTACATCGCGGGGTTTACCTGTCGTCATACACTCGCGTGACGCGGATGAGGATATGCTAGCGATACTCCGAGAGCGCGCACCGAACCTCTCGCAGAAAGGTGTAATACACAGCTTCACATCGGGGCAAGCGCTGGCCGAAGCGGCCCTTGAGCTGGGTTTTTATTTGGGTTTCAATGGCATCACCACCTTCAAAAATGCGCATAACGTCCGTGCCATTGTCGAACTCACGCCGATCGAACGCATCGTGCTT
Organism: Aequoribacter sp.; assembly: GCF_965659035.1. Lineage (NCBI taxonomy): Bacteria > Pseudomonadati > Pseudomonadota > Gammaproteobacteria > Cellvibrionales > Halieaceae > Aequoribacter > Aequoribacter sp. The sequence continues at coordinate 80,710 of NZ_CBFHWH010000001.1, forward strand.
GAGACAGATTCCCCCTATTTGACACCGGTGCCCTATCGCGGAAAGCCCAACGCACCCCATTTGCTCGGACTGATTGCGACACAGATCGCGCAGATTAAAGATCTACCTGTCGAGACCTGCTTGCAAACAGTGCGAGCTAACAGCTTACGTTTGTTTTGGAATCAATAGCCGCCCATGTATACAGTTGGACAACGATATCTTTCACAACTTGATCCACAGCTGGGTTTGGGCATTATCGTTGAAACTCAGGCCCGCAGAGTTACTGTCGCGTTTCCAGCGGTCGACGAGGAGCGGACCTATGCCACCGCCAATGCCCCGCTGAGCCGACTACTCTTTAGGATCGGAGACAAAGTTCGTCTTGCCGACAACCAAGTCTACGCCGTAATAAAGGTCACAGAAAATTCGGGCGTCGCGGTCTATACAGTGTCCACCAGCGAAGGCCATGAGATCGAGGTAAGCGAAGTTGCCTTGGCAGCTGAACTTGAACTTAATCAACCTCAACAACGTTTATTAACCGGACAAATTGACAGCGCGACGCTGTTTGAGACGCGCTACAAAGCCGTGCAACATCTGCACCAGTTGGATCAAACCGAGGTGCGGGGACTGTTAGCTCCCAGAACGTTGTTGTTACCCCACCAGGTGTATTTGGCTCAACAAGTCGGCACCCGCCACGCACCCCGAGTGATGCTCGCGGATGAAGTAGGCCTCGGTAAAACGATTGAAGCCGGCATGATCATCCATCAACAGCTGCACACCCATCGCGCCAAGCGTGTGTTAGTGCTAACACCAGAACCACTGATGGCGCAGTGGCTGGTGGAATTGCGACGAAAATTCAACCTTCGGTTCGACCTTCTGAATCAGGAGCGCATGGATACCGACGACAACCCCTTTGAAGAAGCTCAATGGGTCATCTCTTGCTTAGACTTGGTCGCGAGACAAGAGCATTTATCCGAGCAGATGGTGTCAGAGGTCTGGGACCTGGTGGTGATCGATGAGGCGCACCAGCTTGAACATGCAGAACCGGTGCTCAAGCAGTGCGTAAACCTGCTTTGTGCCCGCGCCCGCGGTTTACTTTTGCTGACAGCGACACCGGAGCAGCTCGGCCAAGAAGCACATTTCGAACGCCTGCATCTTCTGGACCCACAGCGGTTTGCGAGCTTCAGTGACTATCAAACGAGTGAGGCTCAGTATCAACGCATAGACCAAGCGATTCAATCCATTGAATCTGGTACAGGAGCGGATCTCCCCTTCCCGGTTCACGGGAGCTCGACGGAAGCGCAGGTTCGATACCTGCTGGATTTTTACGGTACAGGGCGTTGTCTGTATCGAAATACTCGAGCCTCGGTAGCGGGTCTGCCCGCGCGCGCTTTACATCCCCACCCGCTGGAAAGCGCGACAAATGACATTGCTGGCGATGACCTAATGCAGCAACTCTACCCCGAGCGCTATGAAACCGACGATAACTGGGTGCCAGCACACCCCAAAGTGACGTGGCTGGTGCAGTTTCTTAAGGCAAACAAAGCCGAGAAAGTGCTGGTGATTTGCGGTAATGCCTCGGTAGCCACAGCTCTAGAGGATTATCTGCATATGCGCGCGGGAATCCGATCAGCCGCGTTCTACGAGGGTCTGAGTTTGGTCGAACGAGATCGCGCCGCTGCCTACTTTCAAGAGAGCGAGCAAGGCGCACAAGTATTAGTCTGCTCGGAAATTGGTAGCGAAGGCCGGAACTTCCAATTTTCCCAGCACCTGGTGCTGTTTGATCTACCTCTATCCCCCGACTTACTGGAGCAGCGCATTGGGCGGTTGGACCGCATTGGACAAAAGCAAACCATCCATATTCATGTTCCCTTCGTCGTCAAAAGTGCGCAAGAGCGCCTATTTAAGTGGTACGCACAAGGACTTGAGGTCTTTACCGAACATTGTGCCGGCGCACAACGCCTATACGACCAATACGCCGAAGAGCTTCGAGATTACTGCCTAGAGCAAAACAACACCACGGACTTTATTGAACGGGTCGCTGTGGCCACGTCTCAACTTAAAGCATCGCTTGATGCCGGTCGTAACCGACTATTAGAACGCCACTCCCTCGACTCGACAAAAGCCACGCAGTACATCGAGCAAATCAAAGCCTGGGATGATTCGACCGAGCTTCGGGAGTGGCTTGAATTAGCCAGCAATGCGCTTGACCTAGATATCGAACCCCTCGATCGAGATACATGGATTTTTAAAGCTAACGAGCATACGCATGAGGCACTGATCCCCTTCTTTCAGGACGACGCAGTAACGGGCACCTTCAGTCGTGAGATCGCCGCCAGTCGTGAAGATTGGGAGTTTCTGACCTGGGAACACCCTTTAGTCACAGAGACCTTGGAATTGTTCGAGGCCGATACGCTCGGTAGCGGAGCACTGTCCCGCCTCCGCCTACCCAATCTACCCGAGGGTACACTGCTGCTTGAAGCAGTCGCTGTCGTTCGAGTGTTGGGGCAGTCGCGTATGGATTTGAAACGTTTTTTACCTCGCACACCCATCCGACTACTCATCGACGTTCAAGGGCGTAATTTGGCTGACGCCCTGCCGCCTGAGAAGTTGCATCCGCGGCTTGAGAATTTACCAGCCAAAGCCGCTGGCAACGCGATAAAGCAGTTACGAGAAGCGCTGTTAGACCTCATTAGCAAAACAGAGCAGCAAGCTCAAACACTCGCGCATACCTTTATCATCAAGGCTCAGAAAGCGTTCACCGACCATATCGACGCCGAAATTGAGCGCGCCACGCTACTCAGCCTTGCCCAAGCAGATGAGCATCGAAATAACGACCTGGCGACACTCAAACAGGAACGGGATACGGGCTATGCCGCTTTGGCACAATCACAGGTTAGCATCCACGCTCTGCGCTTAATTGCAACCCACCATTGAGACTCTAGCGATACCAAATGGGCGACGAGTAGGCCCGCTCTTGAATCGCATCGGGATGACCGGTACTGCGAACTTGAAGCGCTCGAGCATCCAGATTTGAATGCCTGCGCGTGGGCACTTGGAGTACCCGAACGTAGTAAAAGCTGGTCTGGGATTCATCAAAATCAGGATCCTGCCATAAGGTATTTAGGTAGGGCGCACCGCCGGGCGTTTCACTCACAAGCGCATCGTATACCTGTTCATGGGTCTCACCCTGCGCATCGATCCAGCCCTTCACCACCTGTAAACGCTGTAGCCCTGCATCTTTTGGATCTTGACTTGCAAAGACCGCCAAGCGGAACTGGCTTCTACCGTCTCCGGCAATAGACGCACCCATAGGCACACCATCAATCGCCAATTTCGCCGTCGCACTGGCCTTCCTGACATCAAGCTCAGCATCCGCCCCCAAAGCATAAACTTGTAGGGCAATACGCGGTCCTGTCGAAGCGTAAACCTCTTTTCGTTTAAAGGCATCGATAATTGCCTCGCGGGTGTTCGACTCTGCCCAAACCGCCGCAAGACCCGCCGCTGACATTGACCATCCGTTAGGGCCCGCGTCGTCGCCCCACATGGCTTGTTTGCGTTCTGGCACAGAATCTAAGGCCATTTTGCCATGAAAATTATCCTCTTCAGCTGACGACAAACCGGTATGCGAGTCAGTCGATCCAATGAAACCGAGCCGGTAAGGATTCACACCCACCTGTGCCTCAATCGCCAATCCTCGCTTCAGAGCGCTGCGAAGATAATCTCCCTCGGTCGCTTTATATTCCACATCTCCAATCTTAGCCAAGTAATGCGGATATTCCTCGTAGTCTGCAAATGCATCATCGGGGCTCAGATCGGGATGGGTCTCTGAGTCACCCTTAATCTGAGTAATCTCGGCAATAGGTTCCCAACGGGCGCGCTTCTGGGCATATTCCGCATCAATCGGCGCACCTCTTAGGGATGTCGTATCAAACATCCAACCCTTGGAAAGGTTAGAGTTGTGCGGTATCGACACAAATCGAGCGCCGATCTCCCTTTCAGAAGCATCCAAAAACTGCCATAAATCCTCGGGAAAAGGCGAATCATTAAACGAAAACGGCGTAATTTTTGAGGCTTGTCCGGCATTGGCATCCGATACAACAACACGGTGAAGATTGGCGCCACCCGGCGTTCCCGTCCATTCCCAGCCGATGAGCGCAGTAAACTCGCCGGGTTTGTTGTAGCGGTCAGCGATCGCACTTATAGAATCCCACGCAGTGGTTCTAACCACCGGCATGTCGGGCATTAAACTTCCCGTACTGTAGCCCTTCCCCTCCATTATCTTGGCGGCATCGCGAGCATCAGAGTGTTCAGGTAGCAGTGCGCCAAAAAACTGCAAACTGGTGTCGTTCTCGACCGAACGTCTAAGTAACCACGCCGTGATCTCAGCACCAAGCCAGTCACTCCAACTTAAGTTTGCGTTGCTTCCACCGGATTCATACACGTGTTTAATCACACCCATAAACTCGGCGTGGTCACTAACGACTAAAAAATCGAGTGGCGTGTGTATTTGCACCCGGGCTCGATGGAAGGGATGTATCACTGGCTCGCCCATGGCGTATCGGTACGCGGTGCTTGGGTCCGCCGAGCGATTTCCATTAGTATAGGCATCGAACGAATAAGAGGTGTGAAGGTGGGTATCCCCCCACAGCAACTCCTTTGCCGATGCCGTATTTGCAACCAAGGCAAGCGCACTGGCTAGAGTTAATCGTCGCACCGCCCGAGAAATGCTCCCGTTATCAAAAATCATTACAGTACTCCGCATGCTCGAAAAGCGCGAAGCAGAAACGCGCGCGTATCTTTCGGGTCTATAACCGCATCAATCTCAAGATGTGTTGCGGCTTCTGTGGCTTTACCAATGTCATATAACTGCGCGACCAGAGCGTCAAAGCGAGCCTGGCGCTCAGCGGGGTCTTGTATAGCCTCGAGTTCCTTGCGATAGCCAAGTCGAACAGCGCCCTCTAGCCCCATCCCCCCAAACTCACCGGTTGGCCAAGCTGCCGCATAACTGGGCGCCGCAAAACTTCCGCCCGTCATGGCCATGGCGCCTAAACCGTACCCCTTACGCAAAAACAAAGCGACCAGAGGCTGATCGAAGGCCGCACCGGCCTCAAACATCGATGCCATTCGTGTTACTGCAGCTTGGGCCTCACTGTCGGGGCCCACCATAAAGCCAGGCGTGTCTGTCAACGACAACAGTGGCAGCTTGAAGCGTTGGCACAAACGATACCACCGAGCAGCTTTATCCGCCGCTTGGGCATCCACAGCGCCACCCAGTTGCTGGCAGTCATTTGCAATCAAACCAATGGGCACACCATCGATGCGAATAAAACCGGTGATCACGCTGCGCCCATAAACTCGTCCCACTTCAAAAAACGTATCTTTGTCACACAAACCCTTGATGACTTGCCGTACAGGATAAGCCCAGCGCCGATCTTCGGGTATTACATCTCGAAGCGTGTGGGCAGCCAGCTCGGGCTCAGACCCCGCAATAGCACCCTGAAAGTAGCTCAAAACCTGCTTAGCCGCAGCTGTAGCTTCCGCCTCATCGTCTACGAGAATATCCACCACCCCATTTTTAAACTGCTGTTCGGCCGGGCCAATTTGGGTGGGCTCGAACCGTCCTAAACCACCGCCCTCGATCATGGCCGGCCCAGCCATACCGATCCAAGACGCACGGGTAGCGATGCGAATATCGCCAGAGCCAAATAGGGCTGCATTGCCAGCGAAACAGTAGCCGTGATTGACCGTGATACGAGGCACACACTGCCCTAAGGCCGCCCAATCCCGAAAAGATGCGAGGTGCAAACCAGCAATCTGTGTTTTCACATCGTCGTCGCCAGGCCGTCCACCTCCGCCCTCAGTGTACATAACCACAGGCAGTTTAAGCTGCCTAGCCTGCGCAATCGCGCGATCTAACTTGTGGTGATGATAATAGCCTTGGGTACCGGCGAGCACGGTATAGTCGTTCACGATAACCACTGTCGATGCGCAATCAGGCCCTACCTGTCTGGCATTAATACTCGCCATACCAGTGATAATGCCATCCGCGGCCGTCGCAATACGTAAGTCATCGACTGAACGACGCGAGCGCTGGGCAGCAATCGCAAGTTGCCCCCACTCGATCCAGGAATCTGGATCAATTAAATCGTGAAGATTTTCGCGCGCTGTACGATACCCTCGAGAATGACGGCTCGCCACAGACTTGGATCGCCCCGCATCTAAGCTCGCATTCAATCGCGCCTGCAGAGCTGCAAGTTCTGGTCGGACTTCGGTCGATTTTTTACCGCTCATAAGACGCCTTAGTTCACTTGATTTCGACCGCGTGCTTGCACCGCGAGACGACGTTGTGCAACGAGTTCGCCCCGAACACTCTTATTGGCTCGCGTCATTAGGGCCTGCTCGATAGCAAGCCCCTCTTTGAGCCCAACAGCCAAGCCCTGATCAACCATCTGCTTGACCACACCCACGATTCGCCTGTCGGCTTCATGGATGTCTGAAGCAATTTTTTCGGCCTCCACAAGCAGTCGGTCAGCAGCAACGAGCCGCGACACCAAACCCCAATCGGACGCTTGCTGGGCACTGATGAAGTTACCCGTATAGTGAGCCTCTTTAGCTCGACTGGGGCCAATAATTCGCGCGAGCTTTTGGGAAAGGCCCCAACCCGGGGCGATACCGACGCGCGCGTGAGTATCCGCGAAGCGGGTGTTTTCACAACCCAAGAGGATATCCCCCATCAAGGCAAGTTCAAAACCACCGGTCGCGGCAATACCATTAACCGCCATAATGACGGGCTTAGAAAAGCGCTGAAATGCCTCGTGGATGTCGTTAGCCCCTGAAATATCCAAGGCCGCTATGCCTTCAGGCTGACTTAATAGCTTAAGATCTAATCCCGCACAGAAGCCTCGTCCGGCACCGGTGAGCACGATCGCTGAACAGGCAGCATCGTCCTCGAGCATGCGCAGTGCCGCACACAATTCCGTCATCATTTCGGCATTGAGCGCATTGAGGCTCTCGGGGCGATTCAGCGTCAAAACCGCGTACCCTTCTTTACGATCAATTAAGATCGTTGGCATTTAACGCCCCTTCCACACCGGCGCGCGACGCTCAAAGAAAGCCATAGCGCCCTCTCTCGCATCCTCGCTCGCCACACAAACCATTTGCAAGTCTGCTTCCACCGAGATCGCAGTACCGAAGTCGCATTCCATCGCAGCGTTCAAGGCCTCTTTGGTGCAAGACAACGATAAGGGCGACTTACCTGCCAGAGTTTTAGCCCAATCTAAGGCCGCGTCTTGGAGGGCATCATCGGCCACCACTTTATTCACCAGACCCAGCTCAAGCGCACGATCACCCGTGATTCGGGTGCCCTCAATCATCAGCTGATACGCCAACTTACGCCCTACAGCACGAGCCAGCAACCAGGTTGAACCACCATCGGGCACCAGCCCGATCGCGGTAAACGCTTGGTACAGAAACGCATTCTCACCCATTATGGACAAGTCACACGCCATAGCAAAAGCTGATCCAATGCCCGCCGCGGCGCCATTGACAGCGCTGATCCAAGGCTTAGATGCTTCGGTGATACCCAGCAGAGCGGGTTTGTATTCATGATTCAATTGGTCGTCAACGCGGGAGCCCGCAGGCACCTGTTCGCTTAAGTCCGCTCCCGCGCAGAAGGCGCGCCCGGCACCCGTGAGTATTACAACACGAATGCTGTCATCCTCGTTAACCTCGCGGATCGCCTTTAATAGGTCTGAACGCAAATCGGCATTAAATGCATTCAGCTGATCCGGTCGATTCATCGTAACTCGCGCGACATGGTCAAACCGCTCTACGGTAACTGCTGTGTATTCGGCCATAATAAATTCCCTTTTAGGCTACGCTGTTGTTATTTTGAAGCTGCTCGATTTCGTCGGCAGCAAAACCCATGGCCTGCAGCACCGAGACGGTGTCTTCACCGATGCCATGAGCGCCATGACGAATCTCTGACGGTGTGCGTGAAAAACGCGGCGCGGGAGACGGCTGCACCACCCCATCAACTTCTTGATACACATTCCGAGCGATGTTCGCTGGGTGAGATGGAGCTTCCTTGAAGCTAAGCACCGGTGCGAAGCATACATCCGTGCCCTCCATAATCGCGCACCACTCATCGCGCGTTTTTGCCTTAAAGACTTCGGTGAGCTTAGCTTTCAGCTCAGGCCACAACGCTTGGTTATTCTGATCCGCATACGTGGCCTTGTCCAATTGAGCCAACTCAATTAGCAGAGCATAAAACTGCGGCTCGATAGAGCCAATCGACACATAACCACCGCAGGCACACTCGTAGGTGTCGTAGAAATGCGCCGCACCATCGAGCATATTCGCCTCGCGTTGCCTCGCATCCCATGCTCCCACGGCTTCGAAGCCGTGCATCATCCACATCAACTGTGCCGCACCGTCGACCATTGCAACATCTAGCACTTGCCCCTTACCCGACTGTGAAGCTTCCAGCAAGGCGGCCAGCACACCATTAACCAAAAGCATACCGCCACCGCCCATATCGCCAATGAGATTCAAGGCGGGCACGGGACGCTCTCCACGTCTCCCAGTAGCAAACAGCGCTCCGGTCAGAGAGATGTAGTTAATGTCGTGCCCTGCAGCTTGTGCCATAGGACCCTCTTGCCCCCAGCCTGTCATGCGAGCAAAAATTAACTTAGGGTTCCGCGCCATGCAGACGTCGGGACCAATGCCTAATTTCTCGCAAACCCCCGGACGATAGGGATCGATCACCACATCTGCGTTTTCAACCAAACGCAAAAAGGTCTCGACCCCTTCTTGTGTTTTCAGGTTAACTACGATCGACTTTTTACCGCGTGCACTCACATCTTTCATGATGCGCGGATCCATGCCGCCTTTGCGGTCAATCCTAATCACTTCCGCACCCATATCGGCCAGAATCATTCCGCCCATCGGCGCAGGGCCAATGCCACCTAATTCTAAGACCGTAAACCCATTCAAAGGTCCCATAAGTTCTCCTTATCGAGCTTGCACTCGGATAGCACCATCGAGGCGAGTGCATTCTTGTAATCATTTTTTGCAGCAAATACTGATAAATAGGCAATGTCTTCTGCTTTACCCAAGCGCTGAGGATAACACACGCTCGTTTTTAAAGATTGATAAGCCTGTCCGGGAAGCGCTTCAAACAAGGAGGTATGAATTAAGCCTAACACCACGGTGCTACCCCAAATCCCGCACGCTGCCAAGTCACGAGCGGCAGGTAAGGTCATACCGACAACGCCACCATTGGTCGCGGTGCAAGCTCACAGGTCCCTACCGTTCCTCTCCTCAGCCCCAAAGCCCCTCCTGTGATGATGGCAGTCTTGCCGCATAACGCCATCGTGAACTCCAAGCTCTTTAGAAATTGCGCGTGTTGAAGGGCACGTAGTCATCCGACAGGCAGTCACGAGAGATGATAATCTTCATAACTTCCGAGGTGCCGGCGTAGATCGGCGAGATCCGAGCATCGGTAAACTGACGGCTGATAGGGTATTCGTCCATGTAGCCCGCACCACCGTGCATCTGCACACCCAAGTCAGCCGCCGACACCTGGAGTTCACTGGTCACCAATTTTGCTTTTGCAGCATCTACAGCACTCAATTGCCCCGCGTTAAACGCGGCAACGCACTGGTCAACATAGCTCTGTGCCAGGTCTAATTCTGTTCGCATTTCCGCCATTTTGAATTGGGTATTCTGATGAGCAGCAAGAGGCTTACCAAATACTTTACGCTGTCTCACATAATCGTAGGTCAGATCCCAAGACAATTGCGCCGCAGCCAAATAGCCCACCGCGCCAATCAAACGTTCTTCCGCCAGCCCTTCCATCAAATAGATAAACCCCCGACCCGCCTCGCCTAGTACGTTGGCCTTAGGTATCTTCACATCATTGAAAAATAACTCGGCGGTATCCTGGGCTTTCAAGCCCATCTTTTTCAGATTTCGTCCTCGCTCAAAACCCTCCATACCCCGCTCAACCATGAAAATGGTCATGTGGTGAGGATTATTCTCTGGATCAGTTTTGGCCGCGACGAATACTAAGTCAGCGTTTATCCCGTTCGAGATGTAGGTTTTGGAGCCATTCAAGACCCAGTGATCATCATGCTCTACCGCAGTCGTTCTCATGCCCGCCAAGTCGCTACCGGCATCGGGCTCAGTCATCGCGATCGCCATGATGCACTGCCCTAGAACCGCTTTGGGCAAGAATCGCTGACGCTGTTCTTCATTGCCAAATCGAGTCAAGTACGGGCCCACCAAGCGCGAATGCAAGGTGTTGTACCAATCGCCGCAACGTGCATAGGCGGTTTCTTCAATAATGACTTGCTCGAAGCGAAAATCATCGTCGCCCATTCCCCCATAAGCCTCGTCTGGCCAAACCATCAAAAAACCTTGTGCCCCCGCGGCCTCAAACGCTGAGCGATCGACTCGGCCCTGATCTCGCCACGATTCCATGTGGGGTACGATTTCTGCTGCCAAAAATTTTCGATAGGCATCACGAAACATCTGCTGCTCTTCGGTAAAAGCTCTGGGTAACATATTGGGTCCTCGAGGATTAGTTTCAGACAGCGACAATAAGAAACACAACAAAAGCCTGCAATGACAAAGAAATACAGGTAAATTGACATAAACTAACAAACTGCCTCAGAAAAAGTTCAAAGCATGCTCAGAAAGCTCTCTATATCGGTGGATTTTGTTCACGCAACGCTCGCTAACGCGGTCGCAGCCGGGCTTGACCCAAACCAGCTCCTGATCAAAAACCGGATATCCCCAAGACTGTTGCTAGAACCCGACGCACGTATCTCTATGGAGCGCTTTGCAGATTTACAAACCCACACGATGCGCGCTATGAACGACGAAAGTCTGGGATATCATGTAAGACCTCTACCCCTTGGTACTTGGGCGATGATGTGTCATGCCACGATCGGTGCGGGTACCCTACTTGAGGCGGTCGAGCGACTCTGCCAGTTTTATCAATTATTTGATTTTGACATCCAGTGCGACACGCGAAGTAGCGCCAAAGATACGGCGATTACGCTGCGACATTTATCGTCTTCCCCGAACAGAAACTTCTTGGATCATACGTTTTTGTTTAATTGTCATCGCTATCTCAGCTGGCTTGGGAACGCGTTTGTCCCGATTCACAAAGTCTGTTTGCTGGCCCCACAACGCTTCTCCCAGCAGGATTACCGCCGTATGTTTTTGGGCGCGACCGTAAGCTTCGCCGAATCATCCACCCTGGTGTTGAGCCGTAAGGCTTTACTGGCAAACATCGAACAGACACCACTATCTCTTCGGCATTACTCCAGACACCCTAATCTGATCATGCTTACGCAAAGCCACGCCGCGAGCGGCTGGGCGGGAAAAGTCTACGGTATTCTTCGACGCAGCATAGACCAACCGCCAGAGCTGGAAAAAGTCGCATTGGAGCTGGGCATTCACACCCAAACATTACGCCGAAGACTAGACTCCGAGGGCACCTCGTTTAGCGAAATCAAAGCCTTTATGCGGCGCGACTATGCGCTCCACTTATTGGGAAAACAGGGCTTATCGATCGAGGAAATCGCTTACCGCACCGGATTCTCGGAATCCAGTGCGTTTATACGAGCGTTCAAAACCTGGACTGGAGTCACCCCTTACACCTATCGTAAGGGGTTATAGTGCACAGCTACTGAGCGTCTGCTAAGGCCAAAGTTTCCTGCAGCGTGCGCTTCACGAACTTACCATTGGCGTTGCGCGGCAAGGGGTCGGACACAAACCAGACATGTCTGGGCACTTTAAAAGGTGCCAACTGAGACGCGACGTGGGCCTTTAGCTCATCGGCACCCACAGCGTGTCCGGGACGCACGTAAACCGCGGCACCCACCTCTTCACCTAGGCGCTCATCAGGAACCGCAAACACAGCGCACTCTGCAACCGCATCATGCGAGAACACAGCGTTCTCTACTTCGGCGCAGTACACGTTTTCGCCACCGCGAATCACCATGTCTTTGGCGCGATCCACCAAAAAAATGCAGCCATCCTCGTCGATGTACGCTACGTCGCCCGTGTGTAGCCAGCCATCGGTAATGGACTCGGCTGTGGCTTCGGGACGGTTCAGGTAGCCTTTGATGACGTTCGCACCGCGCACCCACAATTCACCGACTACGCCGGGGGCTGCGGTCTCGCCCGCCTCATTCACGCATTTTGCCTCTAGAGTCGGCACCGCTCTGCCGCAACTCGCGGGCTTAGCGACAAAGAATTCAGCACCCATGGAGGTAATGATGCCCGAAGTCTCGGTCATACCATAACCCGTATTGGGTTTCGCAGTGGCCATCTCTTTATCGATTTTGTGCACCAAATCAGGTTGCAAGGCGGCACCGCCGCCACCCATCGTGGTCAAGCTGCTTAAATCGTACTTATGAAAATCAGGATGCAAGATAATCTCACGTGACATCACGGGCACCGCACTGAGGGCGGTCACTTTTTCGGCCTCTATCAGACGCATCGCTTCGACCACATCCCACTTGTACATGTGTACGAGTGTACCTCCAGCGAGCGTTGCCAAGTACGCGACGCAATTATTGGCGGTCACATGAAACAACGGCGTGGCGACCAATGCGACGGGAGGCGGCGACGGCGTGCTGGGCGGTGCACCCGCGATGCGGCGTAAAGCCTCGCCCTGAACACCTGTCATGAATACCATATTCAACGCGTTCGCGATGCAGCTGCGGTGCGTTAATTGAGCACCTTTGGGGCGCCCCGTCGTACCAGAGGTGTAGAATATACAAGCGTCTTGATCACTATCGAGTGACGCCTCTGGCCAAATTGAATCCGCAGTTAATACCTCACTGTAAGAGTTGGCGCACCCGAGATCAGCATCGGCAACACGGACAGCCACCACCTGCAAATCGGGAAACTGGCTGCGAATGCGCTCGAAACGTTCCAAGCGCTCTTTATCCATAAATGCAAATACGGGTTTCGCATCGTTTAGCGCGTAGACCATCTCGTCGTCGACCCACCAGGCATTCATACCAACGACGCTCGCGCCCATGGACACTATCGCCCAGTAAATCAGCATGTATTCGGGATAATTACGCATTGCAATCGCAACGCGATCGCCCTGTTTGACTCCGTTTTGGTGAAGATACTGGGCTATCGAGCGTGTAATCTGGTGAGCCTGCGCATAGGTAATTCTCTCGTTCTCGTAGACCAAGTAATCACGCTCACCGTGCGCCTCGGTTGCCTGCCAAAACGCAGCCAAGTTGGGGGGTGCCGTTTTAAAGTCTCGCTGCAGCACACCGTGGATTTCACGGTTAACAATTTCAAAGGGGCTACCCTCGGCAACCATTTCTTCCCAGACAGTATTTAAGACATCAAACACGATTACCTCCTCTTTTTATTGTCAGCGAGCATACCTGCACCCTCCCGCCCCTGCAATGCCCCTGGGCCGAATTCGCACTTTACCAAGCACCACAAATCAATGCTAAACTCGGCCCTCGCATAACAATAGGAAACGGTATGAGCAACCACGATATCGATACAAAACGCTTGGGCGCGTATTTAAAAGATTACATTCCAGGGCTGGGCGACGAACTCCAAGCCGCAAAGTTTGCGGGAGGCCAGTCCAACCCAACTTTCAAGTTGACCAGTGGCGAGCAGCATTTTGTGTTGCGTCGCAAACCCAAAGGCGAGCTCTTAAAGTCGGCGCACGCGGTCGATCGCGAGTTCCGAGTGATCAGTGCCTTGGCTGATACTGACGTGCCGGTCCCACGCACGTATGTCTTGTGCGAAGACGACTCTATTATTGGCTCTATGTTCTATGTTATGGAATACAAAGAAGGGCGAATTCTGTGGGATCCCACTCTTCCCGAAATTAAAACACCCGAAGAACGAGCGGGTATTTACGACTCGATGAACGCCACTCTGGCGGCCTTACACAACGTCAACGTTGAGGCGGTAGGTTTAGGCGATTACGGACGCCCCGGAAATTACTTCGAGCGCCAGGTCATCCGTTGGACCAAGCAGTACCGAGCATCGGAAATCGATACGATCGCCGACATGGAAACCTTAATGAAGTATCTGGTCGACAACATGCCTGCCGACGATGGTTCAGTATCACTCGTTCATGGTGACTACCGCTTAGATAACATGATGTTTGCGCACGACAAGCCGCAGGTCATTGCTTTACTCGACTGGGAGCTATCCACCCTGGGCAACCCCATCGCAGACCTGGCAAACCAGTGCATGGCTTGGATGCTACCCTCAGAGGGCAGCATGCGCGGCTTGAGTGATGTTGACCGCGTTTCCTTGGGCATTCCAAGCAACGACGAGTACATTGCTAAGTACTGCGAACGCACGGGTAGAACAGAGATTCAACACTGGAATTTTTATTTGATCTTCTCTCTTTTTCGCCTCGCGGCCATTGTTCAAGGTATTCGAAAACGGGCTCAGATTGGCACGGCCTCAAGCGCCGAAGCCGACGCCAGAGGCGATTTGGTTTACCCACTGGCGGCCATGGGCGTGAGTTTAATTCCCTAACTTAAGCGGCTTTAATGACTCGAGGCGCGGGGCGACGCCGCGCCATTCTGGGCCTTTTCACGAGCACTTTGGGTTTGAGATCGCCTGACTCAAAGCGCTCCAGGATTTGCTCCATCACTCGAGATATCCGCGTGCAAGTGCGGATGGTTTCCACGTGGGGGAATGTGGCTTGCTCTCCGGCCTGCATCAACTCCAACAGTTCTTGCTCAGACATATGAGCCAACAGCTTAGCAGGGTTCCGCCACTGAAATTTTGGAACGATGTTAACGTCGCCGCTGTAATCTTGGTCGATCAGACTGTGGACACCATTAACCAACAAATTTAAACGCGGCCAGCGATCGCCCTCTTTCTGCACAATGCCGCGATAAAAATTTAAGACTTCACGCGACACTCCAACACCCAAATCGCCCAGCGCTTTTCGCAACCGTGAGCGATCCTCTGGCCCTCGCAGTTTTAGGAACGGCGTCACCAAGGGATTGATCATGCTCACAATAAAATGATTGGTGCTGTACAGACGCGACAGTCGCTTAGCGGGCAAATCGTCCGCTATGGAACCATCTACCCAGCGCCGCGACGGCAGGTAGGGTTGTGCCTCTCCGTGCACATTCTTAGCCATCAGCATTACAGGCGGAAAAACGCCCGGCACAGCGCAAGAAGCCTCAACCGCAGACCGGATAAACACATTGGGTGACGTAATGGCATTTAACAGCCGCGACCGCTGATGCGGCTCTGCTGGCGCTACCGTGATACTTATTTGCCGCCCGGTCAAATGGTAGGCTTCCTGAAACGTCATATCGGGAATCAGACGCGCAATAATGTCGCGGAGCTCACTAATATCGATGCTCGCACCACCGCCGAACAGACGAGCGAGCACACCGGCCTCTCTTTCCGCCTCATTTCGAATCAACGTTGGATCATAGAAGTGCTCTAAGGCCTTGTCGTCGTGTGTGCCCACAATACCCGCAACCAAAGACCCCGCACTTGACCCCGATATGACCCGTGGCAGCAAACCTTGATCTAGCAGTGTTTTCACAACCCCTATGTGGTAAAAACCTAGCACGCCGCCACCGCTGAGCATCAGAGCAGAGCGTCCATAGCAAATGTTGGCGCGGTAAAAGAAATCGAGCTTTTCTTCCACGCTGATCACCGAATCATCGAGTTCAGCAAGCGTGACAAGGGCGTCGCTGATTTCTTCTATGTACTGCTCGATAAGCGTTTTGGTGCCAAACTTAGAACGCTGATATAGGGTGTTGCGCCCCATCCCCCCCATATTGCCATGGATGCCTTCATTTAGAGTAAAAAGCAAACCGTGATAATCTTGCTTGACGCGTAAGGCGCGCAGTCGATCCAGTCGCAACCGAATTTGAGCGTAGTCGTACAAACTTGACTGATCGCGCTGACGCCACCGCAAAGCGCCAGATAGCTCATCGTGCTGTTGCGCCGCGCTCCTCCATTCGGGATAGCTCAGTGCGGTGGCAAGAGCCTCTTCTTGCGCCTTCAGCTCAGTTATTTTCGACATACTCTTCTCGCTCTATTTGGCTTTGGTATCGTCTGCTCTAGCCGCTGCCTTGTAGGCATCAACCAAATGACGTTTGTACAGTTTACCGTTATCCATACGTGGCAACTTCTCCGTAAAATCGATAGCCTTGGGCACTTTTATCGACGACAAACGTTCCTTCAGCCACTCTACCAGCTCGATGGCGACCTCGTCTGTAGCGTCGACCCAATTTTCGGGCTCAACGACTGCGTGCACCCGCTCCCCAAACTCTTCATCGGGCACACCAAAGACCGCCACATCTGCGACCAAGTCATGATTGATAAGGATATTCTCGATCTCTTGGGGATAAATATTTACGCCACCGCTGATAACGGTGAAGTGTTTACGATCGGTAAGATACAAATAGCCTTCCTCATCGACGTAACCCACGTCACCTGTGGTCGCCAACGCGTCGTTCAAATACGCCTCGGCTGTTTTTTCGGGTTCCTTGTAGTATTCAAAGCGCGCTCCCAACGTAGCTGCAGCCTCAAAATACACCGTACCAACCTCACCCACAGGTAATTCGTTGCCGTCGTCATCCAGAATGTGTAGCTTACCTGCGGTGACACGCCCCACCGAGCCTTTATGCTCGAGCCACTCAGGGGATGTAATCAACGTCGCCCCAATACTCTCACTCGCGGCGTAATACTCGTTAATGATGGGCCCCCACCAGTCGATCATTTGCTGCTTGATCTCAACCGGGCACGGCGCGGCGGCATGAATTGCAAAACGATGCGTCGACAGATCGTATTTGGCCCTAATCTCGGCGGGCAGTTTCAGCAAACGCACAAACATAATCGGCACCCATTGGCTGTGGGTCACCTCATAGCGTTCGATTGCAGAGAGCGCGTCCTCTGCGTCAAACTTCTCCATAACGACGACAGTGCCGCCCATATCTTGCGTCATCATACTGTAGTGCAAGGGCGCCGCGTGATACAAAGGCGCGGGGCTTAAATAGGTTGTTTCGTCGCTAAAACCGAAAAACACACCCAGAGAAGCCCCCAATGGGTGCGGTGAATCGTAGGCCGCATCAGGTGTTACCGGCAACACACCTTTTGGTTTACCCGTGGTACCCGATGAATACAGCATGGCCGTGCCTTTGCTTTGATCATCGATAGGTTCGCGGGGCATTTGATCCAACACCTCATCCCACGACTCGTAGCCTTTTGCTATCCCGCCGAACATGTAGCGGTGTTCGATACCACTGGCGACCTGCAACAAATCTGCCGCTTGGTCCCGCAAACGATGACTAATGACGAAGACTTTGGCTTCACAGTTTTCGAGTATATAGGCGATTTCTTCCGCCTTTAAATGCGTACTGATCGGCGTAAAAATCACTCCACTTCGATAAGCACCCCAGCAAATTTCTAGAAAATGCGCAGTGTTTTCCATCATCAACGCTATGTGATCGCCCGCGTGTACACCCAGAGTACGGAACAGTTGCGCCACTTGGTTTGAATGCTGATCGAATTCTTGATAGGTGGTGATTTCGCCACTGTTGGCCATGATGACGGCTGGCTTTAACGGTGTTTGTTCAGCGGTTACTGAGATATGCGGCATGATCTTATCCTTATCCAATGTCTTAGAGATCGAGAGCACAAGTGCTCAGGGTCACGAATTTTGGCGGCAAGTACTGTCTAAAACCTGGCGCTTCTGATAACGTTTTGCTTTCTTTACTCAGCCCTTAGCTTATGACACCGAGTGACTTACGACAACTGTGCCGAACAGGTAAATGGACAGGGCCCACTGCGGGTGCGTGCGATGGCTATGTGCAATGCAATATCGTAGCCTTGCCCGAAGCCTTTGCGGCTGACTTCGCAAGGTTCTGCGCTCTAAACCCCAAACCGTGCCCCATTATTGGGCAATCGAACCCAGGGGAGACAAATGTGCCTTTGCTTGGGGATTTCGATATTCGCACTGACTGCCCAAAATACCAACTTTTTGTCGATGGCAGTCCAACCGAAGAACTGCAGGACATTAACGACTATTGGCAGGATGATTGGGTTTTTTTTGGCTTGGGTTGCTCGTTCTCATTCGAGGACGCCCTACTCCAGGCGGGCATACCATTGCGCCATATTGAACAGGATCGGAATGTCGCAATGTACAATACCAACATTGCCTGTCAAAGTGCGGGGCCCTTTAGCGGTAATATGGTGGTGAGCATGCGGCCTCTGAGCGTGTCTCATACCATTCGCTCGATTCAAATATGCAGCCGTTTCCCCGCTGTGCACGGTGCGCCGATTCACTTTGGCAACCCCAAAGATATCGGTATTGATGACATCAACAAACCAGACTACGGTGACAACGTCGAGATTCTCGAGAGTGAGATCCCTGTTTTTTGGGCCTGCGGCGTCACACCGCAACAGGCCCTGCGCGCGGCGAAAATTCCATGTGCGATTACCCATGCACCCGGGCATATGTTAGTGACCGATTTACGCAATGCAGAGCTTGCGACCTTATGACACGACTTAGATTAAATTGCGACCTAGGCGAAGGCTATGGCGCTTGGCATCTCGGCGACGATGAACACATTATGCCATTGATAGACCAAGCAAATATTGCCTGTGGATTTCACGCTGGCGACCCGAGCACCATGCTCGCAAGCTTAAAGCTGGCTAAAAAAAACCAAGTGGAAATTGGGGCACACCCTTCCTACCCCGACCGCGTCGGATTTGGCAGGCGATCAATGCGAATCGCGCCTCAAGACCTGTACAATGATATGCTTTATCAGACGGCAGCGTTAGCCGGCATGGCCACAACGCTTGAAACACAGGTCACGTACATCAAACCCCACGGCGCGCTCTACCATGACATGCTCAGCCAGCCAGAGACCTTCAATGCCTTGCTGCAGGTCGCAAAAGACTGCGCACTCAAACTGATGGTGCCGGCCGGGGCAACCACAGACTCGATGCTCGAACAGGCCGCTCATGTGGGCGTGGATTTAATGCTTGAGGCGTTCGCGGATCGTCGTTACACCAGACACAAGACTCTGCTTGCGCGATCACAACCGGGCGCCGTATTAAGCCAGTCTGAAATGCTAAACCAAGCACGTCGCTTGATCACAGAGGGTCGAGTTATCAGCGATTGCGGCGCAGCGATAAACCTTCAGGCCGAAACCTTGTGCGTGCATGGCGACAGCCCTTCTGCCTTAGCGGCACTGACAGAACTTCGCGACTTGGTGGATACCTGTGTTAACTGAAGAGTCATTGAGATTAAGCAAGCGCGTTGAAGAACTGCTGGTAGCGCACAATCCCCGAGGTATGGCTCGCCTTCGTCCGCAACTAACGCCAGGCTACTGCGCTCGCGCAGCGCAGCAACTTTGGGAACATCGAAATCAAACAATTCTTATCGGCACAGGATTCCCTGTATCCAATACCTTTGAGACAGACGGGCCGGCTGGCGCGATGGCACTGTACGAAGCTCTGCAAAGCCTGGGCGCTGAAGTCTGGCTTGCAGGACCACCCGCATTAGCCGCTGTGCTTGCACCGACGCACCAAGTGTTAGCGCTGCACGCAGCACATGCCAGCGAGCAGCAGCGACACTGCGATGAAAGTTTGGGGAGGATCAAGCCCGACTTGATTCTCGCGATTGAGGTCCCTGGAGCCGCGGCAGACGGCAATTATTACAATATCCGAGGCATCGACATATCAGCGCAATGCGGTAATTTCGAAAGTTTTATGAAGACCCAAGGTTGCCCCACCATAGGCATTGGCGACGGTGGTAACGAGGCGGGCATGGGGAACATCGACGCTGTCGCCGCGGATCTACCGATACAGCAAGCGGTGGGTCGGTGTAACGAGCTGGTAATTGCCGACGTGAGTAACTGGGGGGCCTATGCCCTCGTCGGCTTCTTAGGTCACTGGTCGGACAAGCCGTTTTTACAGGATCTGCAGCAAAGACCTTTGTTAGAATGGCTGACCCAGCATGGTGCTGTCGATGGTGTTACCCACAAAACCACAGCGACCGAGGATGGACTGACATTGGGTAGCGGCAATCGTTTGATTGATGCGCTGATTAACATTTTTAGCACAGAGAAGGGCGCCTAATGACACAACCTGAACTCGCGTATCTTAACGGTCATTACCTACCAAAAAACGAAGCACAGATCTCGCCTATGGACCGAGGCTTCTTGTTTGGCGACGGTATCTACGAGGTCATTCCGTGTCACAATCGCAAACCGATTGCACTGCAGCGGCATATCGATCGTTTACAGCGCAACTTAAAAGCAATCGGTATAAAAGCAGGTCATGACGACAGCCACTGGGCCGGCATCATTCGCACGCTAGCACAGGGATCACCCACAGAGCATTGTGGCGTTTATTTGCACATTTCACGGGGCGCCGCGGCAAAGCGTCATCACACCTACAGTGACGATTTAAGCCCAACTCAGTTTGCCTACAGTTTCCAAATACCTGCACCGCCCTCCAGCACCAACAAGCCTAGTGTGGGCCTAAAGTTAAAATCCCAGGAGGATCTTCGCTGGCTGCATTGTGATGTAAAAGTCACCGCACTGCTGGGTAACGTTCTGCACTATCAACACGCCGTTGATGAAGGTTTTGACGAGGCCTTACTGTATCGGCCCTCCGGAAAAATCACAGAAGCCTCGGCCAGCAATGTGTTCTGCATTAAAAATGGCGTGATTTTTACCCCGGCTTTGGACAACACCTTATTGCCTGGTATTACTCGAGGCTTAGTCATTGATGTCCTTCGAGACCACAGCAAGATCACCGTGTTAGAGCAAGATCTCGGTCTGCAGGATTTTCTAGACGCGGACGAAGTGTGGCTGAGTTCTTCCACGAGAGAGCTGGCGCCGGTAACACAAATCGACGAGCGAGTCATTGGCAATGGAGAGATTGGCCCCATGTGGGCAAGTGTTATTGACCTGTTCCAACGGCATAAATACGAGTACGCATGACACGCCCAACCTTCGCTTATATCGATATTGAGGCGCTTCGCGCCAATGCGCTATGGCTAAAGCAGCACTGCCTCGGCAGCAAACTCATGTGTGTCGTCAAAGCCGACGCCTACGGGCATGACCTTAAACTTATCGCGCCCGCTCTGTCCGACATCGCCGATGGATTCGCGGTGGCTCACTGTACCGAAGGTCTTGAGCTGAGAGCCCTCAACCCAACCGCATCGATTTTAGTGCTTGAAGGCACGTTTGATGCCGCTGAGCTCGATGCGGCTTATCAACACGACTTGACGGTCGCGCTCACCAACACTTGGCAAGTTCGTGACTATCTGGCTCAACCGCTCGATCAACGCCCTACGGTCTGGATAAAAGCCGATACCGGTATGCACCGGCTAGGCCTATCAGAAACACAGCTAAACGAGCTGTGTCGCGATAACCGCTTACCTCAGGATACCGTCCTGTTTACGCACTTCTCGGACGCCGATACCGATGCTGAGAAGACCGCCTTGCAGCTCGCCAGACTGACTCGTTTGGGGGAACGCCACAAGCTCATGATGAGTGCGGCCAACTCACCGGCGTGCCTTATGCACCCAAATACGCATTTGGACTGGGTAAGACCCGGTTACTCACTCTACGGGGGAAGCCCGCTGGCGCATATCGAAGAGAACCTGCGGCCGGTCATGAGTGTTTACACTCGTATTCACAGTATCCGATCGCTGGCTGTGGGCGAATGCGTCGGCTACGGTAGCACCTGGTGCGCCGAGCGAGTGTCGAAAATTGCTACCTTGCCTATCGGTTACGCCGATGGCTACCCAAGATCCATAAAGAGTGGAACCAAGGTCTGGCTCCACAATCAATTTGCCCCAGTGGTCGGTCGAGTCTCAATGGATTTACTGACGATTGATGTGACCGACATACCTGTGGCAAAAGAGGGAGATTTGGTCGAAGTATGGGGCAACCACATGACGCTTCATGCTTTAGCCAACCACAATGAATTATCCGGCTACGAGATCATGGCGCGCATTCCGAAACGCTTACCACGAAGCGGCAACTGGTTGCTATAAGTTTACCCAGCTGCTGAGTGCCGGCAACAAAAAGCGCGTGCCATCTCCAGTCTCGAACACGGTGCTTTTTTCCCGGATTTCAATGATTTTGATGCCGCTAATTTGCTGCCCCTCGGACCACCATTCGCGGTTAATCATCACTTTGCTCACGCCTTGGGATTGGAAATCGTGCGCACTATACAATAAAGTCGGCACACTATTCCTAGCCTCGTCACTTAGAGACTCGAGCAAGGGTAAGGCGCTTGCGAGTGCCGCATCGCGCTGACTGCTCGCCAACAAGCTTTGTGCGCGAGCGAGCAGCTGATTCTGGTCTATCTCAGCGGGTTTCATGCCCGCTGGAGCTGGCACACTAAGCTCAGATTGCGATGGCAAAGGGGCTGAATCTGTGGCGATTTGAATCGAACTCGCTGGCATCTCAGACTCAACGGATTGTTGAGTAAAACTTGTTCGCTCTGCTCTGGCGCGATCGTACAAGGCCATAAGAGCCGCCGAAGGCTCACTCGACGTCTGCGTCTCGACTGGATCAGCGCTGCCAGAGGCCACTGGTTTTGCACTCGATACGGCACTATTGATCACAGGAGTCTGCGCGGGCTCAACAACCACTTCACTGTCAGGTGCAAAAGCTGTGCTTACAAACCAGACCGTCGCTGCACTTCCCAGTGCCGCTGCAAGCACAATACTCAATACCCACGATGATACCGAAATCGAGTGAGACGGCACTTGTGTGGTGACTATTTCACCATTAGCACGACGGTGCGCATCGCTTACAAGAGACATAGGCTACAAATCTCGCCAAGCGTCTAATACGCTAGCGGCAGTCGGTCTTTCATTCATCTGCGCAGCCAAAGCAACCAAGGTCTCACGACCTACCATACCATCCGTTGTCAAACCCTGCTCCGCCTGAAATTGAATTACCCGTTCATGCAGGGCTTGGGTAAATACCTCGTCCGCGAGCACCTGGTTAGTTCTGTCGTAGCGCCCAAAACGCTGAGCTATGTCTACTACGTCCAAACCGATTGAACCCAAACCGACTGCCGCGTCAAAACTCATCGGGGGTCGCCAAATATAAAAATAGTCGCCCGTCCACAGAGCTGCCAACTCGTCAAGTTCAGCCTGCACACCACCGTCATCCGAGACCAGCGTCACGCTCGACACTCGCCCATTATCGAGTCGCACAGTATCTACGAGCACAAAGTGTCGCTCGCGCAGAGGCGTCAGCAAATGCAGGATAACCGGTCGGTTTAAGCGGGCAATACTCTGCCAATCCCCTTGTGTGGCCTCGACACAACGCAACAGTGCATCGTTGGTACAAGCGCGTCCGTAGCCATCATAGGCACGCCAAAGCACTTGCTTCAATTGATTAAAAGCACGAATAGGCATCGGTTCAGGCTCGGATGCGCCGGCGTCGTTAAGAGGCTGGGTGAAAGCTTGCGGTGACTGGTTTGCGACACTGACGTCGCGCTGAACCAAATACCAAGTCAGCACCGCTGCGAAAACTATTACCCCCGCGCTCGCTAAGATCGCCCAGGGTCGTCTCGAAGACGCGACCGCATCGGTCCGCACCTGAACCTCCCCATCCGTTTGCCATAATTCTTGAGCCGCTAGGTGCGCCAGCTTTTTGTCTGCACTGCGCTTTTGTTTGGCGAACAAGGCGACCAATACGCGATCGCACAGTAAGTTGATCAGTCTGGGGACTCCGCCCGTACGCTCATGAATCGCGCGAATGCTGGCATCGCTAAAGGGGCTTACACCAGGCGCCATTCCCGCGACTGAGAGGCGGTGTTCGACATACTCGCGCGTCTCGTCTAGCGTCAAGGCGCCCAGTTTATAGCGGCCAGTGATCCTCTGATTCAGCTGCCTGAGCTCTGGTTTATTCAGCTTTGCCATCAGTTCAGGCTGACCGATCAGTACAATTTGTAACAACTTCTGAGTGTCTGTCTCTAGATTGGTCAACAGCCGAACCTGCTCCAACACATCCAACTCAAGGTGCTGTGCTTCGTCTACCATCAGAATACTGCGTCGGCCTTTTTCATGATTTTGCAGCAAGAATGCCCGCAGCTTGTCGGTTAACACCTTCAGACTTGCGTCTTGGTCCACGTCGATACCAAAGGCATCGCAGGCAGAGGCTAAAAACTCTTGCGACGATAAAGCAGGATTTTGAATCATCGCGATATCGGTCGTGTCTGGCAGCTGCGCCAAAAAATAACGGTTTAATGTGGTCTTACCGGTACCGACCTCACCTGTCAGAATGACGAAACCGCCCCCCGCGACACCGTACAACAGGTGTGCGAGAGCTTCCTTGTGACGTGAACTTAAATACAAGTAGCGCGGATTGACCGCAATCGAGAACGGCGCGTCAACCAAACCAAAATATTCAAGATACATACACTACCTCAATGCTAGATGCCGCCATTATGCCCCAGGCGCAGGGAGAGGAAAACAACCGGTCATCCAGCCGTAATCATACCCAAGCGCTCAAGGGCACTGTCACACCATAGCAGTATCGACTCGGCATCGCGAATACCAGCGTCCAGCACCAGTGCAACACCTTTCATGCGCGTGCTCAACTCCGAAAAATTCGCGTAGCTTTTTTCACGGATGCGATAGTACAAACTTAAGTTTCTCTGCACGTGCTCGCGACGCTCTCGCACCTCACCTATCAGAGCGGCTAGATTGTCCTCTGACAAGTTGTAGAGTTTGATAAACAACTCATCTTTCGCAAGCCTAGGCTTAGTGGTGTTATGCACCCATGCCTGCAAATGCTCAAGGCCTTCATCGGTAAGACGATAGACGGTTTTATCAGGGCGCTTTTGTTGCGATATTGCACGCGAGGTGAGGAAGTTTTTCTCGCTTAGCGTCTTCAACTCTCGATAAATTTGTTGATGCGAGGCCTGCCAAAAAAAGCCAAGACTGGTGTCAAACCGCTTGGCCAGCTCATAGCCAGTCAGCTCGTCATCTAAAACGGCGGTCATGATGGCGTGGGCAAGCGACATGTGACGATTAAAACTCCATTTATCGGTAGACTCATTATGCAATTTATTGCATAGTTGAGCAAATCTAAAACCACCTAGGAGACAGGCCATGAGTTTACCCGCAATTTTGAAGGACAAGGTGCGCATTCCAGCCATTGCTTCGCCACTGTTTATCATCTCTAACCCAGACCTCGTGATCGCACAATGCAAAGCGGGAATGATCGGTTCATTTCCGTCTTTAAACGCGCGTCCCCTTGAAGTGCTAGATCAGTGGTTGACTCGCATCACAACAGAGCTTGCAGAACACGATGCGGCAAACCCTGACGCTCCCGCGGCACCCTACGCAGTCAATTTAATTGTGCATGGGTCTAACGACCGATTACAGGAAGATTTAGCGCTGTGTGTAAAACACAAAGTGCCGGTCATTATTACCTCTTTGGGCGCCAAACCTGAAATCAACGAGGCCATTCATAGCTATGGCGGCGTTGTGCTGCATGACATCATCAACAATAAATTTGCCCGCAAGGCGATTGAGAAAGGTGCGGATGGCCTTATTGCCGTAGCCGCCGGCGCGGGTGGTCACGCGGGAACCTTGTCACCCTTTGCCTTGATCCAAGAAATACGCGAGTGGTTTGATGGGCCACTGTTACTATCAGGGTCAATCGCGACCGGAGACGCTGTGCTCGCAGCACAGGCCATGGGCGCAGATATGGGCTACATCGGGTCAGCTTTCATTGCGACCAAAGAAGCGAATGCCGACGAAGGTTACAAGCAGGCGATCGTTGATTACGCAGCAGATGACATCGTCTACAGCAATCTATTCACCGGTGTACACGGCAATTACCTTAAGCCCTCTGTACGCGCCGCAGGCTTGGATCCAGACAATTTGCCCGTGAGTGATCCGTCAGCGATGAACTTCGGCTCGGGCGGCAACACCGACGCTAAAGCCTGGAAAGACATCTGGGGCTGCGGCCAAGGCATTGGGGCGGTTAAGTCAGTAGAATCTGCTGGCGACCGCGTAGCACGCTTAATCAAAGAGTACCAAGCGGCGAAAGCCCGACTGGCTGCACTCTAAAGCGTATCAAGACCACAGGGGTGATATCGTCACCCCTTTTTTTATCTGGGCCAATAGCAGTTCCGCCGTCGCAATTGCGTCGACCATAGCGTTATGCCCCTGGTAGTCAGGCAGATTGTATCGCCGTCGACTCTGGGCCAGCGTCAAAGCCCCACTCTTGGGCACTTCAGTGTGACGCTCCGATAGGCGTTTCTCGTTTAACAAGGTATCCACATAACTCGGCCACCAAGGTGCACCAAACGCATGCTCAACGGCGCCATTTAAAAACGCCAAGTCCAAGCTCGCATTGTGAAACACAGGTAAGAAGCCGAGAGCATCCGTCAGCAATTCACGCAACACATCATCAATGTTGTGTCCCTTTTGAAGTTCACAATCACGAATCAAATGAATGGTGGCGCTCTGACCGACACTCACACCACTCTTCACTAAACGATGCTTAGCACTGCGCATTTCAATACGTTGATGAGATAACCGAACCCACCCGATACTAAGCAACTCATCTTTAGCGGCGTTGAGCCCTGTCATCTCGCAATCAACAACAATAAAGCCCCGATAGTCGCTGATCTGCGTGCCCTTCCCCAGCGCCCAAAAATCTTTTAAGCACTGTCCTGCGAGAGGCCGGGCTCGCCTTTGTCGCCACAGTGTGCGCCACCGGCTCAACATCAATCTAAACCCGAGCGGTAGCGCAGTTTGATAGCGCTCTGCGCCTCTTTAATAATGGTGAAGGCGTCACGTAGTTGTTCCTTCCCCATGGTGCCAAGCGCTCTAGGGTTGATATAGTTGCCAGGTGCCTCTCCTGCCGTAATCAACCGGCACTGCTCATCTATTCGAGCCTGCTGCAAAGTATGCAGTGCGTCGCTCAGGTTGCGTGCATTTTTAATTTGTAACACGCCGGCTTTAGCCAAGGTGGTAATACGCTCGTCGGTATTAACCTGAGTCAAGCCATTGGCCAGGGCATGCAAACGCGCAATATCTGTGATTGGTAGAATACCCCTCTTCTTAATATTGACCGATTCTTTGTGCTCACCGTCATGTTCAACGATAAAGCGTCGGAATACGCCCAAAGGTGGGGTCGCAGCAAGCGCGTTTGATGCCAGTGCAGCAATAAAAATCGTATTGTTTTTGGCCTCACGCAACATGGTTTGCTGCAATCTCTCTGCCAGACTTTGGTCACCATAAATCCCGCGGATATCAAAAAATATCGTCACCCGCATTACCGCATCATCAGTGGGAGTTCGGGTCCACTTAGCAACGGTCTCTTGCCACTGCTGCAAACTCAATCGCCACTCAGGGTTCTTCGCCATGATATTACCGGGACAGTGGCGATAGCCCACGCGCGCGAGTCCATCGCAGACATAATGGGCGACATCTCGATACCAATCTCGCTGCGATTCTGGGACGCTATCATCGATGACCATCCCATTGTCTTGATCGGCACCAAGCAACTGTTCACCCCGTCCCTGCGACCCAAAACCCAACCAGCAGTATGGACCAGGCGCGGGGCCATACAGCACCTCAGCTAACTGCAACAATCGAATAACCACGGCATCACTGATTGCTGTGAGTAAGCGGCTCACATGTTGGGACTTTAGTCCAGATGACGACCAAGCAACCATGAGCGATGGCAATTGGGCCACCATTGTCGCAATCGCCTCAACGGAGTCCTGGCGCCCAATGTGTGTGACTAAGTAGACTGGATCATCTTGTTTGGCGAGCATCAGATCAGAGGTCGTGACAATACCCACCAAACAATCCTCATTGACCACGGGAATGTGGTGCACCCCGAGCTGCGTCATAGCAAGTGTGGCGTCAAAGATGGTGGCCTGCGCATTTAAAGTCTTTGGATCCGTGGTCATGATGGCGCTAATAGGTTCCAGCACATCAAGCCCTTTGGCCACGCAACGGACCCGGAGATCACGATCAGTCACGATTCCGCATAAGGTCTCGCCCTCGGTAATAAATGCCGAACTGACTCTCCGCTCGGACATCAACTGCGCGACGTGCTGTATTGGTGTGGCGGCCGCGACCGTCAGCAGAGATCTCGCCATAATGCCAGCGATTGGCGCATTCATCCTGTGTGGAACGGGCTCATAGCGCGCTGCTCGTCGCAACCGCCGACTGCGCTGGGCCGAAAAATAGCGATCAAGATGCCGGTGTTCCTTTCGCAGCGCCTGATAGGCGCTGGCAGGCAAGATATAAACAAGAGCATCCTCGATAGCTTTGGCGCTTACCTGAAGGCCTGTTGCGTTAAGCCCCTGAAGACTGAAACTTTCCCCCTCGCCCAAGCGATCCATCAAGGAGCCATCTTGATAGAATAAATCGACAGCGCCCGAGCGCAGAACCCTTAACCCAACTTCCTCGTCGTCGTCAAAAAGCTCGCCCTGTGGGTGGTAACAAATTTGGATTTGGGCCGCGATCGCAGCCAGTCGCTCTGATGCTAACGAATCAAACGGGAGCGTGCCACCCAAGAACTCAAGAACCGGATTTAATTCGGCGGACTCATCTGCCATAGCACCACCTAATCCCGGCCTTGGGGTATGCTACTTAAACGTTCAAAAAATACGGTATCGAGTTTCGCAAAATAGCGGCTACCGCGAATCTCAGCGACAAAAAACAATTTATCCGCTTGATTCTCAGTCACCGCGTAATGCCAGGACTTGCTGGAGGCATCATAAGGCGCCTCTTCTGGTTTGGGCGGATCGGTATCCAGCCCTAGTCCCAGCATGACCCGCCCAATACTCTGGTTACTCGTAATTTTTAAGCTCAGCGCGCCGTTAGAGGTCACTGGAGTGAGCTCAAACTCAATGTCACCGTTCTCCAGTGAACACTGCCCACTGGCATACCGACAGTTGCTCTTCGCGACCAAAGGGTAACTCTGACCTGGTAGAGCTTTTTGTGCAGGCTCAGCCCCAATCAGACCGACCGCGTACCACGCGCCAATCGCTAAAACCGGGGCCACGAGTAACGCGACGACGACATGTTTATTGGTAAAAACTGACATAAGTATTCCTAAAAAAAACGGGCAGTAAACTGCCCGTTCTAGATTTATAGCTCCATTGCCACCTTAATGGTCCTGGGCCATTCCTGCTCCTGCGGGCACGCGAATATTCTCAACTAACTCTTGCACTTCATCTGGCACTTCTTTCGTTACGCTAGACACAGCAAAGGCTACTACGAAGTTCACAATCGCGCCAATACAACCAAAGGCGTTGGGCTCGATCCCCATAAACCAGTTCGGTGACATGCTTCCCAAGAATTCGGTGCCTTGGATAAACATAATTCCTTTGTGCTGGAACACGTACAACAAGGTCACACCAATACCAGCTACCATACCTGCAATGGCACCTTCTTTGTTAACGCGTTTGCTGAAAATGCCCATCATCAGCGCAGGGAAGATCGACGATGCGGCTAAACCAAACGCCAGAGCAACCGTACCTGCAGCAAATCCAGGAGGATTAAACCCGAGATAACCCGCTCCGGCAATCGCGGCTGCCATTGCCACTCGTGAAGCCATCAGCTCCTGCTTTTCATCGATGTCTGGTGTCAGCATACCTTTTAATAGGTCGTGCGAGATCGCTGAAGAAATTGCGAGTAACAAGCCGGCAGCCGTCGACAAAGCCGCAGCCAATCCACCGGCAGCCACGAGCGCGATGACCCAGTTAGGCAGCTTGGCGATTTCTGGATTAGCCAGAACCAGAATGTCGTTATCTACCTTGGTCAACTCATTCGTCTCTTTATTCGCGCTGTACTGAATAAGGCCATCGCCATTCTTGTCGGTGTAGCCCAAAAGACCGGTTTTCTCCCAATTTTTGAACCACTGGGGACGCTCTTCGTACGCCAAGTACTGGCCTGGCTCGGGTTCAACCGTGTTCATGATGTTGTATCGAGCCATCGCACCAACCGCAGGCGCCGTTGTGTACAACACGGCAATGAACACCAAGGCCCAGCCCGCAGAAGAACGGGCATCTCGCACCTTAGGTACCGTGAAGAAACGGATGATTACGTGAGGCAAGCCCGCTGTGCCCACCATCAGTGACAGCGTGTAAGCAAACATGTTCAAGGTTGATAGTCGTACATCCGTGGTGTACTCCTTGAACCCCAGTTCGGTTACCGTCTGGTCAAGTCTATCGAGCAAAAAGGTATCGGTGCCACTTAGGGTACTGCCTAGCCCCAACTGAGGGAAAGGATTACCTGTCAGCTGCAAACTGATAAAGATCGCAGGAATGGTGTAGGCCAGGATCAGTACGCAGTATTGCGCGATCTGGGTATAGGTAATGCCTTTCATACCACCGAGCACGGCGTAAAAAAACACGATGACCATACCAACCAACAGCCCCGTCTCGTAACTGACTTCTAAAAAGCGCGAGAAGGCTACGCCGATACCTTTCATCTGACCGATAACATAAGTTACGGAGCAGATAATGAGGCAGACAACCGCCACCGCTCGTGCAGCTTTAGAATAGAAACGGTCCCCGATAAACTCAGGTACGGTAAACTTGCCGTACTTGCGCAAATAGGGCGCCAGCAACATCGCCAAGATCACGAAGCCGCCTGTCCAGCCCATTAAAAACACCGAGCCGCCGTAGCCCATAAAGGCAATCATACCGGCCATTGAAATGAAAGATGCTGCCGACATCCAGTCAGCCGCTGTTGCCATACCGTTAGCAACGGGATGAATACCACCGCCGGCTACGTAGAACTCTTTGGTTGAGCCGGCACGCGACCAAATTGCAATACCGATGTAGAGCGCGAAGGTGAAGCCAACCACAATATAGGTTAATGTTTGTAAATCCATGACGTTAATTCCTTATTCTTCTTCAACGTTAAATTCGCGATCCAACGCTGCCATCTTTTTGGTGTAATAAAAAATTAAGGCCACAAAGGTGTAAATCGAACCCTGCTGTGCAAACCAGAATCCTAGTTTGTAACCCCCCAATCTGATCTCGTTTAAGGCATCAAAAAGCAAAATGCCGCAACCATAGCTGACGATAAACCAGACCACCATGAGCTTGACCATCAGCGATAAATTTCGCTTCCAGTAAGCTCGAGCTTGATCATCGGTTAATTTGGACATGAGTATCTCCTTGTTGTTATAAACCCGACTGACTTGATGTTACCCCTCAAGCCAGTCACGCGCTGTTAGACCTTAGTCTTAGAAAGCATATTTGACCGACAGCTGCAGACGATTCATGTCGCCATCACGGCCATCTTCCAACTCCTTGCTGGCGAACAACAGCTCACCGCCTAACATCAATCCGGGCGCTGGCAAATACTGTAGGTTCGCGTGGAACGACTGATATTGTTTGGCCAAACCGCCGGCAGCGGCGTAATCAGCCATCGAGGGGTTATCAGCGCTCGCGACAGAAGCAGAAAACACGCTGCGCCACTCAGGGGTCCAATAGTGCTCGTAGGCGAGCGTTAATGCGGTTTGATCGATGGTTTCGATATCCCCTTGCGCATTCAGGTAACCGTCGTTAAAGGCATTCAAGCCTAAGTAACGACCCAAAGCAGAGCCATAGTTCAACATGTATTTGAGGTTGTTCTTACCATCGGTGACAACCTTACCCGCCAAGCTCAAACCGTACCCCATGGCCTTGTCGTTCTGGCCCTCTAGCGCTAGATTACTGCGATCCTCATACTGAAGGGTCCGCATTACACCGGCCAAAGAATACGAATGGCTGCCATCACCGCCATTGTAGCGAACCACGATATCCGGCATAGCTTCCGCATCATCCAAGCGTGTGCCCGTCAAACTATTCAAACGTGTCGCCGGATTCTCCAGAGCAAACTGATAGTTCCCGTTCGTCCAACGGATCATCGGCTGACGATTAAACAAGGTCCCTACCGGGCCAACAAAGTCTAATACACCGGGTAACGCACCCACGTTGAAGAAGGTCGACCACGTTTGACCTGCCAATACCGATTTACCGGGTTCGTAGTCCCATTTCACAAAAGCATGCCGCAAGCGAGGGTTCCAAGAGTTCGAGATACGCTCATCCCCTGCACCACTGAGCATAAAGTCCATTTCGACATGGCTCGAGATGGTTCCCGCGTCCGTGGGCGTTTTGGTTTTAAAGAATACCCGAGAGGTCTTGTTGTGAATGTTCGTGTTGGTGTAACTGTCGGTCTGCGCGCCCGGGCCCGACACAGGAATAAGCGATGCCACCAAAAAATCATCGATCAGACGATTACCGGGCTTACCCTCCTGATAGGTCGTGGTAATGCTGTCTAGCTGGATGAAGCCGCCATAATCAAACTCGGTGTTCGACAGTTTGCCCTTCATGGAGTCTAACGTGGCGACCGCGGTTTCTAAGCCGCTCGCTGTTTCGCTCGCTTGAACCTGTGTGGTCTGCAAGGTTTTGGCGTTTGCGTCAGTTTGCGATTGCGTCGCTGCCAGCATGGCTTTCAACTCCGCAATTTGAGCTTCCAAAGCATTGATACGCGACTCGACGTTCTCAGCACCACCCGATGCCAGCGCCATTTGAGCGCTTAGCAACGGTACGCTTAAAGCCAAAGCCAATCGTTTTTTATTCATATTCTCTACCCCTTTTTTGGTTGTTGTTACCGCAGGGGGCAGTTTGCAGGGCAAGAAAGACCGACGACTATTAGACCTTAGTCAAATTTTGAGCGAATTTAGACCAAAGTCGACTGCACGAATTAAGAAAGACGCTTACACTTTACCCGTCGAGTCACTCTTTGATTCGATGACATAGCCCTTGGTGGCAATGCCACCAGTTAGCCGGGACTTGCTCCCGGCCTTTTTATTGGTAGACTTTGTTGACTCCTGAATTACTGGCTAGGGCTAATGACAATAAAAACCATATTAATTGCCGACGATCACCCGCTCTTCTCTGGTGCCATTGGCGGCATTCTCAAAGATTTGCTACCTGACCACCAGATTTTATCAGTACCAGATGTTGATTCCCTGCAAAAAGTGGCTGAGCGCGAGACGGAGCTATCACTGCTTTTACTCGACTTAAACATGCCCGGAGCCATTGGGTTTTCGGCCTTGTCATGGTTTGTCGGTAATTTTCCCGCAACGCCTGTTATTATGATTTCAGCCAATGGGCACAGTACGACCGTTCGAAAAGCCTTGGACTTTGGAGCCGCTGCGTTTATCGAAAAATCAGCGGATAAAACAACGATCGAACAATGTGTGCTGGCGGTTTTAAAAGGGGAAACCGGACTGCACCCGAACCTTACAATCAGCTCCCGCCCGACACAATTGGAAACGATCGACACGGCCGCCGCAATCGCATCGCTCACACCACAACAACTCAAAGTCTCGTCTATGCTTGTAGAGGGATTACTCAACAAACAGATTGCCTACGAGTTGAATGTCAAAGAAGCCACAATCAAAGCGCACATGACAGAGATCATGCGCAAACTCGGTGTATTTTCGCGGACTCAAGCTGTTCTTGCCCTGAGTCAATTAGCCGCTGAGCAACCCCAAGAGCACGCTCAGTAATGCGGGCCAAACGGCGGACATCCACGCGTTAGGATTTACTCAGTAACGCGGATATCAGGGCTTGCAGCCGTCCTACATTCACGGGCTTGGGCATAAACCTGAACCCTGCCTCTGCTACTGCTTTGCGCACAGAATCCGAATCATCGGCGCTGATCACAACCACAGGTAAGGTCTTGCCCAAATTGCTAAACCACTGTGTTATGACATCGACACCCCGAGTGCCGTCGTCCAAATGATAATCCACTAATGCGACATCAATGCTCTCGGCAACGGGAGCAGGAAGACTCATTAACTCCCGTTCGTGGGTGAGGGTCGTGACCTGTAAACCCATGGCGGTCATCAATTGCTCCATACCCGCGACAATCGTCGGATCATTGTCAAGGCACAGCACCCGGCCCGAGGCAGTGCGCGGCGCCAAGGGTTCTGCTGCAATAGTAGGCGCTGTCGCACGCGGCGTGACCACAGGCACAAGAACACTGAATAACGAGCCCCTTCCCTCCTCGGACTTCATATCGAGCTTAATATTTAGCAAATCGCAATAACGTTGAACAATCGCCAGTCCCAAACCTAAGCCATCGTCTTGACTCGCGTCGCCTCGCCCTATCCGCTCGAATTCCTGAAACACTCGAGCCTGATCGGCGAGCGAAATGCCACGACCTGTGTCCCAGACTTGAATTTCTGCGTGAGCAGCTCGTCGCCGCACACCGACCAATACTTTGCCACGGTCGGTATAACGAATGGCGTTACCAATTAGATTCTGCAGGATGCGTGTGAGCATCGCCGGATCGACCTTAAGCCAAAGTGTTGAAGGCACGCACCGCAAGGTCAGCCCTTTTGATTCCCCAATCGCTGTAAGCTCGGCGAGTACAGGACTGAGCACATCAAGCAATGCGATCTCGGCGACGGCAGGTTCGTGCCTACCAGAATCGAGCCGACTGATTTCACGTAGATCCGTGATCAGACGTTCTGCCCGCTGCAAGGACTGGTCAATATGCGCAACCAAGCCCGGATTCATCTCACCGCTTTGTAACAGGTTTTGCTGTAAGCTTGCTGTAAATAGACGTGCTGCATGAATGGGTTGTAATAAGTCATGACTGGTCGCTGACATAAAGTGTGACTTACTCCGCCCAGCGTCACGCAGCTGCGATTCGACTTCAGCTCGCAGTCGATTTTCTTTGCGCAATTGAGTGTTCGTCTCAAGCAGCGTTCTCGTGCCCGAGGCAACCTCGGCTTCGAGGGCCGTTCGCGTATCCTCTAACTGCGCCAACACATCGTGGTAGTCAGTGACTTCGATATACGTTGTAACGAAGCCGCCCTGTGGTAGCGGATTCCCTCGAATATCGATCACTTTGCCATTCGGCAGCGTTCGTTCGAGCCGATGAGGGTTGCCTTCACGTAACCATCCAAGTCTCTTTTCGATCTCGCCATCAATGTCACCCTCTCGTGTATTTAAGATTCCTCGTTGTGCATTAAAACGATAAACACGCTCGATTGGACAGCCCGAGTATAAAAAGCGTGGAGGATAATCAAATAGTTCCTCATAGCGTTTGTTCCAGGCAACCAGTCGTAGTTCAGGGTCTACCACAGCAATGCCTTGAGTTAAGTTTTCTACCGCACTCTCCAGCAGTGACCGGTTAATACTGTTGTGCTTACTGGCATCGGTCACCATTCCAGCGAGATCTTGAAATGCGAGCTGTTGTCCGTACTCGAGTTGTTCCATAGCACGATGCGCTGATGCCACGCCAATGATATCGGCGAGTATTGATTCGACTCGCTCGACCACAAATTTTGGCGCCCGATCGCCGGGCAAAAGACGTTGTTCATAGGCGCTCTCAAACTCGCGCCACAAACTCTGATAGCCATGATCGCGCAGAAACGGTGTCAAAAGCGCCTGAATCTGACTCACCCTGACTAAGGTCAAGGAAAAGTCCAGATGGGTGGCATCCCGTTCGGTATCCGGGAAAAACAAAGCAACCTGCCGTTTGTCCGAGGCTGCCATTGGCAAAAGCAACGACATCAGTATCAACGTGACTAGGTTAAATCCCAGGCTCCAAAATGTGGCATTGGCAATAATCGAGCCCAAATCGAGGCTTAAAAATCGTATCGGCGAGAGCCAAGCCAAACCCCAAGGGCCAGCACTGAGCCATTCATACTGTCCAGCAAACACAAAAGGAATGACGCAAGTGTAAAACCACAGAGACAAACCAAAACACATCCCCAGCATGACGGCTAAGCCATGCGCCTTGCGCCAATACAAGCCGGCGATTAAACCGGGAGCTACCTGCGCTGCTCCTAAAAACGACATAAAGCCAATAGATGTCAGCCAGGTCACATTCACCAGTGCTTCAGTAACCCACCAAGCGGCAATCATAATCACCACGATCAGCAAGCGCCTGACCCGCTTTAAATTATCACCCAAGCGCAGCAGACTCGAGGGCGTGCCGGCGCTCAATCGCATCAGTGCAGGCGCCACCACTTCGTTGGTGAGCATAATCGATAAACTTAGGGTTGCGATAATCGCCATGGACGTCGCTGCCGAGATACCACCAATAAATGCGGCGGTGGCCACCCAAGGTGCGTCGAGAGCGAGCGGGATCATTTGCACCCATGTGTCAGGGCTGACTTGCGGATTGTCGGCAAACAATATATGCCCCGCTTGGCTGATCGGGATAACCAGCAGCAGAAAGCACAATAAATACAGTGGGAACACCCAGCGACTTAAACCCACTCTAGTGCCCTCTTGTAATTCCACTACGCTCACGTGGAATTGTCTTGGTAAGCACAAAATGGCTAACGCGCTCAACAAGGTTTTGGCAATGAAATCGGCATCTAAAGTTGCTGCCTGAAGCGGGGGCATAAAATTGGGTATCGGATCTAAGGCACTGTCTTCCCCCAAATATTCAAGCGCAAAAAATGCCACGACTAAAAAAGACACCAGTTTTATCAGCGATTCGAAAGCAATAGCCGACATAACGCCAGCGTGCCGCTCGCTGCCATCTAGGCGTCGAGCGCCAAACAGCACTGTAAAAATTGCCAATAGCCCCGCAATAAGTGGAACACTTTGAGTGTCCAATTGTTGGAAGGTTTGACCCGCAAAGTGCACATTGATCATTTGCCATGCTTGAGCCAAGGCTTTGAACTGCAGGGCGATGTAGGGCACCACCGCAGCGACGGCAACCACAGTCACGATAAGCGCTAAAGAAGGTCGCTTTCCAAACCGAGCCGATAAATAATCGGCTAACGATGTGACGCGCTGCTTTCGCCGTGTATCGACCAGGCGTTTGAATACCGGCCAGGCCAAGATCATTAGCAAGATTGGACCGAGATAGATGGGTGCGTGCGCCCAAGCGCTAGTGTTAGCTGTACCCACGGCGCCATAAAACGTCCAAGAAGAACAATACACACCAAGCGAGAGTGCATAGACTAACCCGCGCATGGTCTTTCCGGACAATAGCGAACGGCCAGCCTCAACTCGGCGATCCGCTAGCCATGCCACTAGAAACAAGACAAAGATGTAGGCAATACCGAGTGTCGCTAACAGCGTTGGTGAAATCATTGCTTCCCCTTTTTTATAAGAGAAGCATACCTCAGGAGCCGCGAGCTAGGAACTATTGGTCAGCTTAGAAGAGTAAAGGCACACCAAGCCAACGCGTAAGACAGCAGTCCATAACCGACCAGTAACTGCAGTGGTAACTTGGCACTACCGCCTTCGCGGTAGAGGGTTGCTAGCGTCGAGACGCATTGTGCCGCGACCGCGAAAAACACCAGCAGCGCAACGCCAGACGCCAAAGGCAAGCCGCTCTCTTGAACCCTCGTCGCCAAAGACACCACGTTCTCGGTCGCATCCTCGATACCGTACAGCGTCCCCAAAGTACCCACAAACACCTCGCGTGCCACGAAAGACGCTAAAATCGCGATACCATACTTCCAATCTAAGCCAAGTGGTTGGAATACAGGCTCGATCAAACGGCCCGCCCAGGCTAAATAAGACTGCGATAAATCCTGTCCTTGATTAGGGAAATAGCCTAAAAACCAAATTAACATGGTAATCCAAAAAATAACGGGGCCAGCCTTCTTAACGAAATACCCCGCACGCTCGATAGCGCCTCTCAGAATAGATTGCCACGAGGGTAGTCGGTAGGGTGGCATCTCAAGCACGAAAGGTGCATCGTGCTCTGCGTCCGGCGTAACCCGAGAAATTGCCGCTGTCACCAGCAAAGCAGTTACAATCCCAAATAAGTAAATGCCGAACATCGCCAAACCCTGTAATCCTAACAGACCACCGGCTATTGACTCGTTGGGAATAAAGGCCGCGATCAGCAGCGCATAAACCGGTAAACGCGCCGAGCAAGGCATCAAGGGGATGGCCATATAGGTGAGCCAGCGCTTGCGGGGCGATTCTATGGTACGTGCCGCGTAAATTGCCGGAATGGCGCACGCCACGCCACTGAGCATAGGCACGAAACTCTTACCCGTTAGCCCAAACGCATTGAGGGGCCTATGGCAAATCACCGCCGCACGCGCGAGATAGCCAGAATCTTCGAGAGTACCGACCACCAAAGTCAGCACAAAAATTTGCGGCACAAACACTAAAAAGGCACCCACACCGCCAAAAATTGCGTCTCGGACGAAATCTGCGGCAAGTTGATTGCCGATATAGGGCACTATGCCCTCAGCAGCCCACCCCAGGGAGGCTTCGACGGCATCCATCATCGGAGCAGCCCAAGTGAAAATGGCCTGGAACAGAGAGAACATAATAACGAAAAACGCCAATCCACCACTGACTGAGTGTAAAAAGAAATCATCTAAGCGGCTATGGCTTTTGAGTAACAAGTCGCCTTTTGGCCCGTAAGTGTGTGCGAGCTGCTCCGCCCGATTGCGCTCCCATCCCTCATCCCTAGCAAGCAAGTTTGAGTCTGCTGGAGGAGTGGTCAAGTTATCGGAAGATAGCACCTGTTGCAGGCGCTCCAACCCGAATCCAGATTTAGCGGATACGCCAACCAGGGGTACGCCCAATTCGCGCTCTAACCCGTCGAGGTCGAGCCTAAGTTTGTGCTTGTCCAGGATATCGACCATATTGCACGCAACGACAAAGGGCAGGCCTGCGGCGACACAGGCCTCACGTACCTGAAGGGCGAAAAACAAGCCTTTTTCTAAGCGGGTAGCGTCAAGCACGCAGAGCACGGCTTTAGTCTTATCGATCTTCTGAATGGCCTCCTGAAATGCTCTGACGGCCACTTCCTCCTCGCCAGAAATAGTGTGCAAGGAGTAAACGCCCGGGAAATCAACCAACTGTAAGGTGGGATCAAAGCTCGCTGTGCCCGCGTGGGTACTGACAGTGACACCCGGAAAGTTTGCCACTTTTTGCTTCAGGCCAGTCAAACGATTGAACAGCAGGGTTTTACCCGAATTGGGGCTTCCAATAACGAGCACGTCTTTCATCACGCCAGTCTCTCTGCGTAAATTGCGCCGGCAACAAGTTTGTCTAAGGAGTACACGGCATTATCAACGCGGTACAGTTTCGGCGCACCCAGACTTGGAGCTGCGGTGCAAACCACTTTCGCGCCAAGACGAAAACCCAGCTCTTGGAGCCGACGGCAATAGTTGCTAGCAAGCGCGTCTGAATAACGTGCAATCAGCACAGTATCCCCGCGCTGCAGTTGCCACAATGAAAGGGACTGTTGATCCAATCTAAACCTCGAAACGGCACACGATAGACGCCGACACATTAACAGATTTAAATGCAAATGGTAATACTTATCATTTGCAAAAACCAAGGTCGCGGGTGTTGACTACAGCCGTCCCGATTTGAGCACAGCGTCGGCTAAGACCTCTAGCGCGCGCTCCGTATCTTCCCAGCTAATGCAGGCATCGGTGATGCTTTGGCCATAGGTCAGCGCCTGCGTATCGATAACATCTTGACGCCCGCCGACGATATTGCTCTCGATCATCACTCCGAAAATGCTGCGGCTACCCCGTCCAACTTGCGTTGCGATATCGTTGATGACGTCCATCTGACGCGCAGGATTCTTTCTAGAATTGGCGTGGCTTGCATCAATCATAATACGCTGTGGCAGACCTGCTTTTATCAGCATTGCTGCCGTATCATCGACCGAGAACATGTCATAGTTGGGGTGTTTACCACCCCGCAGAATGACATGACAATCTTCGTTTCCGACGGTTTGAAAAATCGCCGAATGCCCTTGCTTTGTGACCGACAAAAAATGATGAGGGTTAGAAGCTGACTTAATCGCGTCGATGGCAACTTGAATGTCTCCATCCGTGGCGTTTTTAAAACCGACGGGGCAAGACAACCCTGACGCCAACTCTCGATGTGTTTGGCTCTCGGTGGTGCGTGCGCCGATTGCACCCCACGAAACCAAATCAGCAATGTATTGAGGACTGATTAAATCTAAATATTCGGTACCGGCAGGCAAACCGAGTTCAGCCAACTCTGCCAACAGACGTCGCGCTAGACCCAAACCTTTATTGATTTTGAACGTGTTGTTCAGGTCCGGGTCGTTAATGAGGCCTTTCCAGCCCACGGTCGTTCTGGGCTTTTCAAAATAGACACGCATGACCACCTCAAGCTCATTGGCATAGCGTTCACGCAACGCTGCTAGTCGGCGGGCATAATCCATCGCCGCTACTGGGTCATGAATAGAACACGGCCCAACAACCACGACTAAACGAGGATCCTCATCGTTCAGCACGTTGTGAATGGCAGACCGAGCGCGTGAAACCGTATGTACAGCCACCTCAGTTGCCGGGATTTCAGCCACCAGGGCCTCTGGCGCAACCAGTTCTATGATTTTATTGATCCGAGTATCATCCGTGGTCGTCATTCAGCTACTACCTCTTACTTTTTATGCCACATCAATCTGTGGCCTTAGTTAAATCATCCAACAAACCTTCAGGTAGCAGGGTTTCCGTCATCTCCCCGATGACATTCCTGACCACCAGATGCGAGGCCATCCACGTGTGCAAACACCGAATTCGGTCGTCCGCCTCAATACCCCCAATCCCGCGCGACTCAAACACTTTTGCAAAGGCTGAACTTGCCACTTCCTGCGCCTGCACAGACGTCCACAGCCTTTGTCTCAGCGCTTGGTGTGCTCGATGATCCTGCGCCATTCGCGCCGCTATTGCCGGATCAACATCCACTTGAGACTGCAAAGTGGCGATCGCCCCGCCCGCCTCGAGTCGATCTAACACCAGGTTAAGTTCCGGATCAGTTAGCCAAAACGTCGTCGGGAACGGTTGTTTGCGAACAATAGGAGCGACTCGGATAACCGCTGGGCGACTGCGGCGCCAAACCGCGACGCCCTGAAAACCCTGCGGGGTTCGTCCTATCTGTTGGGCAACAATGGCTTCAATATTTGTTTCTAGGCTCACAGTAAACACAGTCTTATATGCGCTAAAAGCGCGCTAGCATAGCAGATACAGCTACCGCAGACAGTGATTTACGTCATATTTGCATACGCTAATGCGACTCAATGCAATTGACAGCTGGTACCTGACGACCTACTCTGGTTGCGTTCTTGGTGCCTGCCGCCCTCTCGTGGGCTGGGTAGGTTAAAAGGGAAGTCTGGTGAGAAATCCAGCGCTGCCCCCGCAACGGTAATCAGCCCCCGCTGTAAGCCCGATACCTGCCGGAACAGCAACCGATGGAGCGGAGGGCTTTCCATCAGGGTTTCTCGTTGACACCGATTAGGCCTATGACCCCTCCCTCAATCGCCGTACATTTTGGCATTGAGGATACACTGTGTTTATCAAAAAAAGCGCTTCTTGCGCCCTGCTTCTTGCAAGCTGTAACGCACTCGCTTCGAGCACCACTGCTCTGGAAGAAATCGTAATAACCAGCTCACGGGTCCCCGAGCCCTGGAGTGAGATCGCAACCGCGATCACAAAGCTGTCCAAAGAAGATCTCGATTACTATGGGAACTTATCTTTAGTGGATGTCCTGCAGTACCAGCCATCCATGTCGGTGACACACACCGGTGGCGCGGGCAAGGCCGCTACTGTGCGTATTAGAGGCGAGGAAGGATACCGAACCCTTGTGGTACTTGACGGTATCCCTTTAACGGATACGTCAGGCACACAACACAGTCCTCGGTTAGAACACCTAACTACACAAAGCCTCACCTCGGTGGAAATTTTACGCGGCCCGCAAGGACTCATGTACGGGGCGGATGCAGGTGGTATTATTTATTTGAGCTCGAAACCCAGCCAACCGGGATGGAGCAACACCTTCTCTCTTGAGACCGGACGTTACAATCAGCAATCACTGTTTGTCAAAAGCGCGATCAGCGGTGAGCATGGCTACCTACAGGCAAGTTGGCAGAATAGCTCGCTAGACGGATTCAATGCATCGACAGCCGATACCGCGGCAAAAGATTCTGACGGCTACGATAACGACACAAAGCATCTGAGCGGCAGCTGGCAAGCAGCCAACAACCTGCAGCTCAGTGTCGTGCACCGGACCACATCAGCGACCAACGAATACGATGGTTGCTACAGCGCGAGTTTCCAAGTGACCCATGACTGCACCGACCAGTACGACAGCAAAGCTCACCAAATTGCAGCAAACTATACCGGCGACACCGCACTGCATCGACTCAGCTACAGCCAAAGTCAGACTGACAAAGCTTTTTATAGTGACAAGGCCTTTTCGTTTGGCGCTAGTGGTAAGTTGAGGTCACTTGCATGGGCCAGCAAACTGGATTTGAACGAGCGCATTCATGCGGTTGTTGGTGCCGATGCAGATCAATCAGAACTCAATGACGGTAGCCTGACCCGTAAACGCGATCAGCTCGGCGTGTACACCGAAATCAAATGGGCGCCAATGGATTCGCTCACTTTAGCTGCCGGTGCCCGGACTGACGACAACGACGACTTTGGGCGTCACAACTCAATTCGACTCACAGGCATCGTCGTACAAACACTGAACGATAGCACCTTAAAATACAAAATCAGCTACGGCACCGGCTTCAGAGCCCCCAGCTTGTATGAAATCGCCTACAATTCTGGCCCTTATGCCTATGGCTTAGCCACCACGACTCAACTTAAAGAAGAGCAAAGCGCGGGCTTTGACATTGGGGTTGAATGGCTGGTCAACGCTGACCTTCATGTTCAGGCCACCTATTTTCGGCAGACCGTGGAGGACGAAATTTTCTTCGATTTGGAGGCTTACACCGGTTATTTACAAGACGACGGCGAAGCATTGGTATCGGGTCTCGAGCTGAGTGCTGACTGGGCAGTAACCCCAGGATTGACCGTAGCAACCAACGCGACAATGATGAATAGCGAACGTCCAGATGGCAGTGCACGAATCTATCGACCCGATAACCAAGCTGCGCTCTCGATACGCTACAACCATCCGCAACACAAGCTCTCTGGCCAAGTAGCGATGCAGTACCGCGGCGATTCGCGCGGCATAGTGAATCAGTCGATCGATGGGTATACTGCGTTGAGCTTCAAGTTACAGTACGCGTTGACACGCGATCTTAAGCCCTATCTGC
Source organism: Aequoribacter sp. (assembly GCF_965659035.1). NCBI lineage: Bacteria > Pseudomonadati > Pseudomonadota > Gammaproteobacteria > Cellvibrionales > Halieaceae > Aequoribacter > Aequoribacter sp. Next base: position 123,785 of record NZ_CBFHWH010000001.1, read on the forward strand.
GCATAGAGAACGCGCTCGACGCAGATACCCGAGAAATCCCCGGTTATTACGCCAGTCGCGCGGCAATTTATGCCGGCTTGTCCTATCAATTTTAGAGGTCCTTATGTCTGAACAACGCGAGCAAAAGCACAAAAAGGCGATGCAGAAACAAAAAGCATCGGTCGACGCGAGCATCGCGCTAGCGACCGAGGAACGGGGTATTGCGCTGTTGTTAACCGGAGATGGCAAAGGCAAATCGAGCTCAGCCTTTGGCATGGTAATGCGCGCTTTAGGATACGACCAAAAGGTTGGCGTTGTTCAGTTTATTAAAGGCGTCATCTTGTCGGGGGAAGAAATGTACCTGCGCAAGCACTGCCCCCAAGTAGAGTTTTATCAAATGGGCACAGGATTTACCTGGGACACTCAAGATCGAAGCGGTGACATTGCAGCCGCCGAGAGAACCTGGGCGGTAGCGAAAAGCATGCTGAATAATCCAGCGTTTGATCTTATCATCCTCGATGAGCTGACCTACATGCTGTCGTTTGACTACCTGAATCATGACGAGGTGCTTTCATCCATTTCCCAGCGCCCTAAAGAGCAGAGCGTGGTAGTGACCGGCCGCGGCGGTGGCAAGGCTTTGCAGGCTATCATGGATACCGTATCGGAAGTCAAAGAGATCAAGCACGCCTACACGGCTGGGATCAAGGCTCGTCACGGTGTGGATTACTAAACAAGCACAGCCGACAACGCTGCTGGTACTGACGATACTATTAGTTGGGGCCGGCGTTGCGGCTTTGTTTACGGGCACCATTGATATTGGTGTTGCGTCTCTTTTCGACATCGCTCGACCCGATCACGACAGTGCCCGGCTCATCGTTATGGAACTGCGGCTTCCACGGGTACTTTTAGCTGGGCTGATTGGCGCTATACTGGCGCTCGGTGGTGTTGTCATGCAAGCCCTATTCCGCAACCCCTTGGCGGATCCTTCTCTGATCGGGGTCACCGCTGGGGCCTCGCTGGGTGCCAGCCTTGCCATTGTCCTGTTCAGCGCCACTGGCGTGGGCTTGATGTCCTTAACGACCGTCAGTATCGGCGCCTTCGTTGGCGGTCTAGCCGCCAGCTATCTGGTGTATCAACTGGCTAAAAGAGGCAGCGAATTCTCTGTGAGCACGATGCTACTCGCTGGCATTGCTATCACGGCTCTGGCGGGTAGCTTGGGCAACCTCATGGACTTTTTCGCCGATAATGCCGCACTGCGGCAAATTTCACTATGGCGCATGGGCGGCCTGGACTCGGCAAATTTTGAGCGCGTGACGGTAGTAGCAGGACCGGCCCTTGTGTTAACCATAGCGGCCTTGCATTACCGCAAAGCACTCAACGTCATGTTACTTGGAGATTCACAAGCGCGTTATCTCGGCATCGACGTCTCAAGCGTTCGTAACGCGCTGATCATCGCCGTGGCGATTGCTGTATGCACGTCGGTTGCGATGGGGGGCACCATCGCCTTCATCGGGCTCATTGTTCCGCACATGGCGCGACTCCTATTCGGCCCGAGCCATACACGGCTGATTCCTGCCGCCAGTTTGCTGGGGGCCTTTCTGCTTATCTGCGCTGATACGATTGCACGTACGGTGCTCGCGCCAGTGGAATTACCGGCGGGAATAATAACCGCCTTGCTTGGCGTACCTTTCTTTCTGTATCTGTTGAATCGTGGTGCGAAGCATGCCTAATCAAACGGTCATTTCAGCATCCGAAATCAGCATCGCAATTAGCGGCAAGACACGCTTACACAGCTTATCCGTTAATCTCATTCCGGGCGAAATCTTTGGCTTGATGGGGCCTAATGGCGCTGGCAAAACCACGCTACTTAGAGCTCTAACCGGTGAGCTAGAGCCGACCACCGGCCACGTGAGGCTGCAAGGAAAGGCGATGTATGAGTGGCCTTTAGACGAGCGCGCTAAAATCGTTAGCGTGATGCCTCAATACACACGACTTGATTTCGATTTCAGTGTGGACGACGTTGTGTCGATGGGCCGAAGCCCTCACAGCACAGGGCAGGACTTCGATCGTTCATGCATCAATCGAGTGCTGGATGTCTGCGGCTTACAGGCACTTCAAGATCAGCCTTACACGCAGCTGTCCGGCGGCGAACAGCAACGCTGCCAATTAGCTCGCTGTCTGGTGCAGATCGAGCAAAGTACGGCGGCATTAACCGGTTGCGCCCTGTTACTTGATGAGCCTTTCAGTAGCATCGACATCGGCTACATCGATACGATCAAATCGTATTTAAGAACCCTGGCTCACCGGGGTTTGAGTATCGTAATCAGTCTGCATGACGCCAACTTATTGGCCCAATTGAGTGACCGAATATTGGTTCTAAACCAAGGGTACTGTGTGGCAAATGCCAGCCCCGATGAGGTAATGAGCCCAGCTCTATTTGAGGACGTGTTTGGCGTTTCGGTGGAAGTTGTATCGCACCCTACTACTAAGACGCCCTGGGCTATTCCCTTATGATAATTCGTTCTCTGATTACCGCCGCAATCACAGTTGCTTGTTACCTATCGTTGATATTACCAAGCGCTTACGCAAGGGTTGAGGTCATTGACGACACGGGGGTAGTCGTTGTTCTCGAACAACACGCGCAGCGTATCGTATCGCTTTCCCCGCATATCACCGAGAACCTGTTCGCAGCGGGCTTGGGTGATCGGATCGTAGCCACAGTAGCGCACGCGGATTACCCTGAGCGAGCTAAAGACCTGCCCCGAGTCGGGGGATATAACAATCTGAACCTAGAGGCTCTAATCCAGTTACAAGCGGACTTGATCATCACTTGGGGTAGCGGGATCAGTTACGAATCGAAGGCAAAACTAGACGCTCTCGGCATCCCTATATATGTCAGTGAGCCCAACACGCTAGAGGACATTCAAGGCAACATAAGCGACTTTGTCAAACTTGGAGGCCTTGCAGAGCAGGAAGTATCGATTCTCTACACATTAGACCGGGTGCTTTCTGAGTTTCCTCGGCGCAAGGCGACGGCCACCGTGTTTTACCAAATATGGAACGATCCCATTCAAACCCTTAATGGCCTGCATATTGTCAATGATGTCTTCTCACGCTGTGGTTTATACAACGTCTTTGCCGAAGCCCCCAGTGTAGCGCCAACGCTGAACGTCGAAAGCATTATCGCTGCCAACCCAGACCTAATCGTTGCGAGCGGCTTGGGCAATGAACGCCCTGTATGGCTCGAGCGCTGGACACACTATAGCAGCATTAACGCGGTAAAAAATAATGCCTTGCATGCGCTCAACCCAGACCTAATGCAGCGGCCAACGCCGCGACTGTTAGAAGGGCTTACACAGATCTGTGCTTGGTCTAGTCAACTTCACGAGTCAAACCCAGACGCTCACTAACCGTTGCTGTAAAGACCACATCTGTACTGCTATTGAGTGCTGTTTCCGCACTGTCTTGCACCACACTGATCACGAAGCCTACGGCGACAACTTGCATAGCCACATCGCCCGATATGCCAAACAATCCGCAAGCCAGAGGAATCAACAGCAGGCTCCCAGACGGAACACCACTGGCACCACATGCGGCAAGTGCGGCGACAATACACAAGAGCAAACTGCTCGCCAGTCCAACCTCAATACCCAATGTGTTCACCGCGGCTAAAGTCAGCACGGTAATGGTAATCGCCGCGCCCGCCATATTAATGGTGGCGCCCACGGGTATAGTCACACTATATAGCGAGCTGGGAAGTCCAAGTCGTTCGGACAAGGCCAAATTCACCGGAATATTAGCGGCAGATGAACGCGTGAAAAATGCGGTGATACCAGAGTCTCTTAGACAGGCTAGTATCAGGGGGTAAGGGTTTTTTCTCGTCAACAAGGCTACGATCAGTGCGTTAACACCTAAAGCCACCACCAGCATAGCGGCGACTAAGAGCAGAGCGAGAGTGAGGTAATCCATCAGCGCATCGACGCCAACTTGAGCCACGGTTAGACTAACCAACCCAAAAATTCCGACCGGCGCAAGCTGGATAATCCAGCGAACGATTTCAGTCAAACGCTCCGAGACCGCAGCGAGGCCGTGACGAAGACTTTCGGGCGCACTGCGAAAGCTTAAGCCAAATAACACTCCCCAAACGAGACATGCTAGGAAATTGGCTTCGATTAAGGCTCTTATGGGGTTATCTACCATACGTCTGAGGACATCGGCCAACACAACAAGCACCGAACCCGGCGGATTGCCATCAGCCGCGCTCAACAAATGCAGCTGTTGAGGAAATGCCACACTCAGCAACAAGGCCACGACCGCCGCTCCAACGGTACCTAACAGATACAACAACAAGGTAAGACTTATCGCTGGACGCGACATTTGACTGCGCTGCAAATTCGCTAGGGCCGAGGTCACTAAAACCAATACCAACATGGGCGCGATGGCTTTCAGTAAACCCACAAATAATTCACCGAGAATTCCAGCTTGCTGTCCAAGATCGGGAGCCAACACACCCAACACAGCACCGACAACAACGCCCACAGCGATGCGAAAAACTAGACCTTTAGAATCAAACAGCGCCATAACAACCCCAAGAGTAATAATGATCGCGAGCATAACACAGGCCTGAAACAATGCGCATGAGTGTAGCGATTTTCCTCAGATCTGTTAGTGTTGCTCTCTTTAAGAGAGGACTTAAATAATGAAACCAGAAACTATTGCACTGCACACAGGCTACGACGGCGACCCAGCGACAAACGCCGCCACAACACCGATTTACCAAACGACGTCTTATACCTTCAATGACACACAGCACGGTGCGGATTTGTTTGATCTGAAGGTTCCGGGCAACATCTACAGTCGCATCATGAACCCGACCAACGCAGTCCTGGAAGCGCGATTAACTGCACTCGAAGGTGGTGTCGGCGCTCTTGCTGTAGCCTCTGGTATGGCGGCGATCCGCTATGCTATCGAAGCGATCGCTGAGGTTGGAACCAATATCGTCAGCACTTCGCAACTGTATGGCGGCACCTATAATTTGTTCGCGCATACTTTCCCCAGGCAGGGCATCGAAACACGTTTTGTGGCAGCCGACGATTTCGATAAGATTGCCTCGCTCATTGACGAAAATACCCGCGCGTTGTTTTGCGAATCAATCGGCAACCCAGCCGGCAACGTTGTGGACATCCAGCGCTGGGCCGATATCGCGCATGCGGCCGGCGTACCGTTGATCGTCGATAACACCGTGGCAACACCTCTTTTGTGCCGCGTGTTCGATCATGGCGCCGACATCGCGGTTCATTCATTAACTAAATATATCGGCGGGCACGGTACAACGATTGGCGGCGCCATTGTCGACTCAGGAAAGTTCGACTGGGCTGGCAACAAAGATCGCTTTAAAATTCTGAACGAGCCCGATCCATCGTATCATGGCGTGGTGTACACCGAGGCTTTAGGACCCGCAGCTTTCATTGGCCGTTGCCGTGTTGTGCCCTTGCGTAATACCGGTGCTGCGTTGTCGGCGCAATCGGCTTTCCAGATCATGCAGGGCCTAGAGACACTCGCCCTTCGAATGGAACGCCACTGTGAGAACACCGAGGCGGTCGCAGCGCATCTTGAGCAACACCCCGCGGTCGAGTGGGTTAACTATGCCGCGCTGCTCGGTTCTCCGCATCACCAAACGTGCCAAAAAATTTGTGGAGGTAAGGCCTCGGGTATTCTTAGCTTCGGCATTAAGGGTGGTAAAGAAGCGGGCGCTAAGTTCATTGATGCTTTGCAGCTCATTCTGCGCTTGGTGAATATCGGCGACGCGAAGTCACTGGCTTGCCACCCGGCCACTACGACTCACCGCCAGTTAAACGCCGAAGAACTCGCTTCTGCCGGTGTAAGCGAAGCAATGGTGCGCTTGTCTATTGGCATCGAACACATCGATGACATCCTGGCCGATATCGACCAGGCACTAGCGGCTTCTCAAGCGTAACTAAATGTCTCAAAAAAAGGGGCGCCAATTGGCGCCCCTTTTTCGTTCCGAAACCGAGAGGTTAAGAGAACTGATTCATCGTATTGTCTTTACCCGATGCTTTCAGAGCGGCCTCACCAGAGAAATACTCTTTGTGATCATCGCCCATGTTTGATCCCGCCATATCTTGGTGTCTGACGCAGGCAATACCGCGGCGAATCTCTTGACGCTGAACACCACGCACATAGGCCAGCATTCCCTCTTCACCAAAGTACCCTTGTGCTAAGATGTCAGTTGACAGTGCCGCAGTGTGGTAAGTCGGCAAGGTGATCAAGTGATGGAAAATGCCCGCCTCACGTGACGCATCGGCTTGGAACGACTGAATCCATCGATCAGCCTCAGCGGCCAACTCTGAATTGTCATAATCAACACTCATCAACCCGTTGCGATCGTAAGCAGAGAGATCTTTACCCTCTGCACTCCACGCATCAAATACTTGCTGACGGAAGTTCAGCGTCCAGTTAAATGAGGGGCTATTGTTGTAAACCAGCTTCGCGTTTGGAATAACTTTGCGAATCTCGTTTACCATCCCGCCAATCTGGCCAACGTGCGGCTTCTCGGTTTCTATCCACAGTAGATCCGCGCCGTTTTGTAAGCTGGTAATACAATCCAAAACACAACGCGCTTCACCTGTGCCCGCTTTAAAACGGTATAAGCCGTTGGGCAGGCGAACAGGTCGCACTAAAGCACCGTTCTGCTTCAAGATAACATCGCCCTCGTTGACGTCATCTGCGCTCATCACAGGTTCAACGTCTAAGAAGGCATTGTATTTTGACGCCAGATCACCTGCTTGGGTACTGACTGGAATCTTCTGAGTCAAGCCGGCACCCAAGGAATCGGTACGTGCTACGATGATGCCATTCGGTACACCCAACTCTAAGAACGCGTAACGTACCGCATTGATTTTGGCCAAGAAATCCTCGTGTGGAACCGTAACCTTTCCGTCTTGGTGGCCACACTGCTTGGCATCTGATACCTGGTTTTCGATTTGGATTGCACAGGCACCCGCTTCGATCATTTTTTTGGCGAGCAGGTAAGTCGCTTCTTCGTTACCAAACCCGGCATCGATATCGGCTACGATTGGAACTACGTGTGTTTCGTAGTTATCGATCTTGTCCTGAGCTGCTTGTTCTGCTGCGGCATCACCGCTGGCACGCGCTGCATCTAGGTCGTGGAACAGGTGGCCCAATTCACGAGCATCAGCCTGACGCAAAAAGGTGTACAGTTCTTCGATCAATGCTGGCACTGAGGTCTTTTCATGCATTGATTGGTCAGGTAACGGTCCGAACTCCGAACGCAAAGCAGCGATCATCCAACCCGACAGATACAGGTAGCGCTTGCTGGTTGTGCCATGGTGCTTTTTAATCGCAATGAGTTTTTGCTGTCCGACAAAACCGTGCCAGCAACCCAAGGACTGGGTGTACTGACTGCTGTCTGCATCGTAGTCGGCCATATCCTGGCGCATAATATCGGCGGTGTAACGCGCGATATCTAAGCCTGTGCGAAAGCGGTTCTGTACCGCCATACGAGCAGCATACTCTGGACTAATGGCGTCCCAAGTTCCTGCTTGCTGACCGATAAGATTAGCGAATTGTTCTACGGTTTCTTTATATTGGCTCATTGTTCACCTCTGCGGTTGCCGGTTGAGTCTGATCTAGGTTTGGCCTAGCTGTCTTGTCAGGGACATGCTAGGCCGGCAGAGGGTATAAATAAAATCAATAGATTTGATTTTTAGTATTCACAGCGTGAATTCATAGTTCGAGCCGGTAGCGCCTTACTTTTGCCGCTAGCATCAGCAAACCGATACCGACGACTACACCCGCGACCTGCTCGGGCCAGGTCGCTTGAAACATGTCGAGCATAGATTCATAACCTTCCCCACCGGGTAAACAGCGCGCCACACGCTCGGCCAACCAAGAGCTGCCGAACAGCCATCGTTCCACAAAAATAGCACCTGCCGGAAGGCCAAACATCCACAAGACGGGTGACTTTTTAGCCCAAGCAGAGGCGACTAGACTCCAAGCGTACAGAGGAAAGGTCATGACAATCATCACTGGTAACTTCAGGGCTGTATTCCGAAAAATCTCAGAAATACTGAACCAACTGAAACCCGAGACCTGCTCGAGTGGCGAGGTCGTTCGAGCCAAGAAAAAGGCGCCCGCCGCGACGATCAAAAGTTGCGTCAAAATCGAAATAACAGCGTAAACGACGGGTACTGCCAGGCCTATTGTTAGGTACTTACTGAACACCTCACGACGATCACTGATGGGCATCGAGCGCCAAAAAAGAACGCTGCGGTCGCGGCGATCGTTGTACAGGCTTCCCGCTAGGTAGTTGACGGAAATAGTCCATAGGACCAACAAAAAGATCACGTTTAAGGCGTTCAGTACCTCGTTAAACTCTTTTCCATCTCTAAGATCGCCCACTCCAGAAGACATGGTCGGGGTACTGAAAGTCCAATCGGCAGAAAAATCCCACTCCGACTCAGCCACAACCTGAGTCCTTGACTCGGGGTACACCCAATCACCCGAAACAAAACCATCAGCCCTATCACTGGATGATCGAATTTCAATATCAACCTGTGCGTCGGGGATTTGATTGGCCACAAACCAGCCAATACCCTCTTCCCAATCGGAGAACTGGCTGGCGAATGCCGCGCCACCCCAAGCTACAACTGCTAAGAATGCTGCTATCACAATTGGGGTTACCAAAAAAGAGCTTCGGTATTCGATAAAATCACGGCGCAACAGCGCTTTTGTCGGATTGTAATGTGAATTCATCGGACACCTCCATCCATAGCGGCCACAAACAGGTCAGCAATCGCTGGAGTGTGGCACGCGCCATATTGTTCGAGTTCATGTCTGGGAACGGAATCGAAGATGAATGCCTGCCCGCCCAAGATGTGGCGCGAGCCAAAATATCGCAATCGATTAACGAGCGCTGCTTTCTCGCCAAGGGCATGAACTTCAACAAAGCGATCTTCAAGGGCCGTCATAGGTACATTCATGAGCATTTCGCCGTTTTTCAAAAATACAAAATGCGTCAGGATATGCTGGACCTCTTCGACCTGGTGGGTCGATATCACAATGGTGCGTTCCGCATCAAAGTAATCGTTGAGAAGCTGGTCGAAAAACTGCTTCCTATACAAAATATCCAATCCCAGAGTAGGTTCATCTAAAATCAACAGCCGAGCATCAACGGCCAAGGTCAAGGCAAGGTGTAGTTGCACCATCATCCCCTTAGATAGCGTGCCGATTCTGGCCTTAGCCCCCACTGACGTTTGATCCAAGAATCGCTCCGCTTTCGCTCGATCAAATTTTGGCTGAACACCCTCAACGTAAGAAATGAGCTGATCTACCCGCAACCAGCGGGGCAGTACAGCCGTGTCAGCAATAAAAGCGACGTCCTGCATCAGCTGATGTCGCTCGGTTCGAGGGTCCTTCCCCATGACTTCTAGCTCGCCCTCGCTATGAATCAAGCCTAACAGGGCTCGTAGCAGAGTCGTCTTACCCGCACCATTAGGGCCAATCAGGCCGACGATGCTGCCCGCACCCACGCACCAGTCTAAGGACTTAATTGCATATTTACCCTGATACTGCTTGGTTAGGTTGTTCACTTCGATTACGTTGGTCATTGTTCTTGCTCCCACTGCGCGAAACGATCGCACAACTGTGTCGAACTGATCCCCAAGCGGAGCGCTTTGTCGTACACTCGGGGCAACTCTATTTCGAAAAAATTGTGCTGCAAGGATTCCCGCAATTTCGCCTGCGCGCCTTCACATACAAAGACACCCACCCCGCGCTTAGAACACAACACCTCATCTTCGATAAGCGACTGATACGCCTTGTTAACCGTTAAATGATTGACTCGAAAATCGCTCGCCAATTGTCTAACGGATGGGATGTTCGTTCCCTCACGCAAAGAGGCATCGACAATTCGCGACGCGATAACGTCAGCTATTTGGCGGTATATGGGTTGGTCTGCTCGCCAGTCCATTATGCTACCCCCTTAATCTATCTTCTTGAGCTCACCAGAGCCAAGTATCGACGCTGATGTCGTGTCGGAAGCTCGGTAATAGACGTTGCCCGACCCCACAATGTTGGCGTTGACCCTAGCGGATGAGCCAATTTGAACGTCACCGCTACCAATAATGTTGGCCATGGTCGCATGGGCTGAGCATGCTTCACCGTTGAAATCCCCGCTGCCGGCAATATTGACCGTTACGTCCTCGTCGATCGAGCAGTCATCAATTACGCTAAAATCCCCGGAACCGCCAATCGACACCATGGTTGAGCCAGCATTCAAGGTGCCAATTTGAATCGACCCCGAACCGGCAATATTTGCCACAAGCCGGTTAACAGCTAGTGCAGTGGCATCAATATCACCCGAGCCACCAAGCACGACGGTGAGAGCGGAAAATTCACCATCGTGCAGATACACAGAGCCAGAACCCTGCAGTTCAAAGTTCAGTGCCTCGTTGGTCTTTATGGGGCGCACGAATACTCGCCCACTACCCCTTAACGTCACTCTTTCAAGCTCAGGAAGGCTGACTCTAAACTTCACCGGCTCGTCGTAGTCAAGACCTTGCTGAGACTTCCCCAAAAATAGGGTGTTGTCGTCTTGTGAGATCAAGGTATCGCCAGCTTGCATGCCTTGGACCTGAACAGAGTAATCGCCAAGACTCAGTTCAAGCTCATGATGCCCACTTAACACGACGCGGTTGAAGTCTTGAACTTGGTAGGTATGTGTCACAATCTCTGCAGCACGAGACTCGTCCGTGCTTAGCAAGACGATGCTGCAGAGTAGGATAACTAAAATGACTCGCATGAGTGGCTCCTTGATGACTGTTATGCGGAACTATAACAGCGTACAAGGAGACAGCGAGATGCAGTCGGTGAACTGAGCGAATGGGCCGCCCAGCTGAGTGAAACATTAGCCCAAACGCTTACTTCTTCTTTTTAACATGGGCCATTAAGCGGCGTTTTTGGGTAATTTGACGCTGCGTCAGCTTGTTTTTACGACCCGCGTAAGGGTTTTCGGTAGTCCGAAATTCGATTTTGATCGGCGTTCCCTCGATACCTAATTCTCGCCGATACACGTTCTCCAAATAGCGCTCATAAGATGCAGGCACTTTGGTCGTCTGATTACCATGCACAACGATACGCGGAGGATTCTGGCCACCCGCATGGGCATAGCGTAGCTTAATCCGGCGACCATTTACCATGGGGGGCGGATGATCCGACACCGCACCTTCCAAAATACGCGTCAAATAATTCGTGCTCAGTTTCTGAGTCGCCGCCAGATAAGCCGTATGAATCGCTTGATAAAGATGGCCGACGCCACTACCGTGTAAGGCCGAGATGAAGTGCATCTGCGCGAACTCAACAAATTTTAGGCGCCGCGATATCGAGTCCTTGATACGATCTCTCTGGTATTCATCAAGACCATCCCACTTGTTAACAACCACCACTAGGGCACGTCCAGCTTCGATACAATGCCCAAGCAAATGCATATCTTGGTCGACAATGCCCTCGTGTGCATCCATCAAAAGTAAAACCACGTTGCTATCATCGATGGCTTTCAAGGTTTTTACGATTGAGAATTTCTCGACACTTTCTTTAATATTTTTACGACGTCGTACACCTGCGGTGTCGATCAGCGTGTAATGTTCGCCCTCGCGCTCAAAATCGATATAGACGCTGTCACGAGTCGTGCCTGGGTGATCGTAAACAACAACGCGCTCTTCACCGAGCATTCTATTGACGAGGGTTGACTTACCCACATTCGGCCTGCCAACGATGGCGACTTTTATGCCGTGCTCCTGCTCTTCTAAGGTGGCTTCGTCCTCTGGAAAAGGTGCCAGGACCTCTTCGATCATCGACCGTACACCTCTATTATGAGACGCGGCAATTCGATACAAAGGATCAATACCTAGAGAGTAAAAGTCACTTATGGCGGTATCGCTATTCATGCCGTCTATTTTGTTCACGACCACATGAAACGGAATACTTTGACGCCGCAACAGACTGACCAACTCGTGGTCGACGCCCGTTAAGCCGGCGCGAGCGTCTACTATCAGTAAGACAATATCCGCCTCATCAGCCGCTGCCATAGACTGCTGCGCCATGGGTAGATCAATGCCATTCTCATCGCCAGTGATACCGCCAGTATCGATAACGACATAGGGCCGTTCACCGACTTTGCCCTCACCGTATTTTCGGTCACGCGTCAGCCCCGAGAAGTCGGCTACCAAGGCATCGCGCGATCGTGTCAACTGATTAAATAAGGTCGACTTACCGACATTAGGGCGCCCCATTAGGGCAATGACCGGTTTCATGGATTAGTCCTTGGCGCTGACCTCATAGGCAATCAGCTTTCCCTTGTCGGTAAAGACGAAGAAACGATTACCTTGGCTAATAATATCTGCACGTGCCGCAGCGCCTATTTTATCGCGTCCCACAAAGCGACCATCGACCTGTGAAAGCAAATGAAGCACGCCATCAAAATCTGTGAAAGCTAAGTAGCTCGCTACGGGTACTGGCTTGGTTGGAGCGCGATACGATAAATCGCTTTGAGCCCAGCGCAATCCTTGACCATTACGATAATAAGCCGACACAGTGCCGTCCTGATCAGATACATAAACGTTACTAAACCCCTGGGACACGCCACTGACCGTCGAGACTTCCTGCTGCCAGAGCTTGCGTCCAGTCCGCACATCCGCGGCGACTAGATATCCCTGGTAACTCGCCGCGTAGAGCTCGTTACCGATAATTTCCAAAGCACCGTCGATGTCCACCATACGCTCTATTTCTGACCGGCCTTGCGCAATAGCCACGCGTAATTCCCACTCAACAGTGCCTTTCTCGACATCAAATGCCACCACGCGACCATTCGCAAAGCCTACATAGGCATTACCGTCGCGGAGAATGGGTGTCGACGTACCCCGAATTGTCAGCACGGGCACGTTACTGTCATAAGTCCACAGCAAATCGCCAGTCTTAGCATCTAATCCTTGGGCGCGTCCGTCATAGGTTTGAACCACGACTACGCGGCCATCAGACTGCGGTGCTGAAAGCACCTCTCCGCGCAAGGTCTGACGCCAGAGCACCGATCCATTGCCCGCGTCTAGGGCCAACACTTGTCCCTCAGAGGTACCAACAAACAAACGCTCACCACTGACACCAACGCCACCAGAGACGCTCTGGTCCAAGGCCTGCCGCCAAATGCGTTTACCCGAACTTAACTGCAGGGCTACAACCTCACCCTCGTTGGATACCGCATAAATCTGATCACCCTGAATAGCCGGCATTAAACGATAGAGACCATCACCCTGGCCATTACCTACGCTTTCGCTCCACAGCTTTTTGAGCCTGACCGCCTCAGTGAATTTTTGAAGTTCGGCGGGTTGATTTACCTCTTCATCATCGAGTGAGAACCAGCCTGATAGGGTCGAACAACCGGTGGTGGTGACGAGTAACGCAATGGCAATACCGCGTCTTAATATCAAAAACATGGTTACTCTCCGCTTGCGACTGGACTGGCGTTGCTATCTCGACGCGCATTCACAAAAGCCAACTTAGTTTCGAGATCAGATCGAAGGTCGCCGCTTTCGTCAGCGACAAGAGCCAAAGACAGGGCTTCGGCAGCCAGCGCATACTGTTCTTGCACAATATAAATGTCAGCTTTAGCCTGCCATACGGCTGCAGCGACAGCACTCGTTTCCAAAGAAGTCAGTGCCTGCAAAGCTTGCTCAGTATCACCTAGAGAGGCTTGTAAGCGCGCTCGGCGCAGTTTCACGATCGGATACATCGCCACATCGTCTGCCACGCTTGACTCCAAAGCCTGCAAAGCGGCCAAGGCTTCCTCTGCGCGACCCTGCGATACCCAAGCCGAAACCTGCAGCAGTTGGCCCAGTCGAGCGTAACCGGTTCCCGCGTAATCTTCTGTTAGTGTCGCGGTCAATTCATCGAGACGAACCTTATCAGCGTCGCTACTGAGCTCCTGAGCACTCAAAGCCAGAAGCTCTTGATAGACCCCAGAAGCCGCTTCGGCTTGGCTGACCTGTCGATCTTGCCAACTCTGCCAGCCGACACTTCCCAACACCCCAATGACGACCGCCGCGATTACGCCCTTGCCGTTCTCACTCCACCATCGTTTGATAGCTTCTACTTGTTCTTCTTCCGTTCTGTAAGCGTCCACTGTTTTTCCTTTTCGCGTGTTTGCGGCTCAGGCCGCTACTCTACATGGTATTGCTGATTCGTTCGAGTTCTTGTGTGAGCAATGCACTTGCCACAGTTTTCTGAGGTTCATCATCGCGCAGAAACTTAAGGGTTACCGTATCGTTTTCGGCTTCGGATTCACCCCAGATCAATGCAACTTGAGCTCCGGATTTATCAGCGCGCTTCATTTGTGCTTTGAAACTGCCGCCACCGGTATTCAGGCGGATATCATGCTGCGGTAGATCATTACGCAGGGCCTCGATCCCCGCAAAGCAAGCTTTCTCGCCCGCTTCGCCCACACCAACCCCAAAGGCAATCGGCGCGATACGTGGCGCTGTGACACCTTGAGCTGCAAGCAGTAACAGCACTCGCTCTAGGCCCATCGCAAATCCCACACCGGGTGTCGTTTTCCCGCCCAACTGAGCCACCAAACCGTCGTAGCGGCCACCCGCACAGATCGTTCCCTGAGCACCTAACTCGGTGGTCACCCACTCAAATACCGTTTTGTTGTAGTAATCTAAGCCGCGCACGAGTTTAGGGTTCACTCTGTAGGGTACCCCGACACTGTCCAACAGGGCTCTAAGCCTAGCAAAGTCATTGGCAGACTCGTCATCTAGGAAATCGTGCAGATTGGGCGCATTGTTCAGTAACTCTTGAGTCCCTGCATTTTTACTGTCTAAGATGCGTAAGGGATTTGTCTGTAAACGACGCTGACTGTCCTCGTCGAGATCCGCTTGGTATTTGCTCAAATACTCTACCAGTGCCGCCTTATAGGTCGCTCGAGCTTCAAGGCTACCAATACTGTTAAGCTGGAGTTCAACAACATCTGCGACACCCAAATCGCGCCACAAGCGCGCGCTCAGCGCAATTAGTTCAGCATCGGCATCAGGTGTGGCGACGCCAAAAACTTCCAATCCAATTTGTTGGAATTGTCGCAAACGACCCTTTTGGGGGCGCTCGTGCCGAAACATAGGGCCCTGATACCAAAGCCGTTGCGGCGTCGATATCAAATTATTTTGAATGGCTGCACGAACACAACCGGCAGTTCCCTCCGGCCGCAAAGTCAACGAATCACCGTTGCGGTCGGCAAAGGTATACATTTCTTTTTCTACAATGTCGGTGACTTCACCAATAGAGCGCGCGAACAGATGGGTCGACTCCAAAATCGGCATGCGAATTTCTTGGTAGCCATAGGATTGCACCAAGCTCCGAACCTTTTGCTCCAGCCACTGCCAGGACTCAGTATCCACAGGCAAAATGTCTGGCATGCCGCGAATGGCTTGCAGGGTTTTCATAAGATTTACCTACTAATTCTTTGCAATGATATTGGCGTCAGCTGCGGCCGCGCTCTGTGCCAACTCGCTCGCCTTGGTTCGGATAACCTCTTCCAAGTGGTCGACGAAATCTTTATTGTCGATTTTATGATTGGGCTTGCCATCTAAATAAATCAGATTGTTGGGGCTAGCGCCAGTCAAGCCCACGTCGGCTTCTCGTGCCTCGCCTGGACCGTTCACCACGCAACCGATAATGGCGACATCCATGGGTTGCCGTATATCTTCAAGCCGCATCTCTAGCTCGTTCATCGTCGCTATCACGTCGAAGTTTTGGCGTGAGCAGCTCGGGCAGGCAATAAAGTTAATGCCATTACTGCGAAGTTTAAGACTCTTAAGAATGTCAAACCCCACCTTGACTTCTTGCACGGGGTCGGCGGCGAGCGAAATACGTATCGTGTCACCAATACCTTCCATCAATAACAAGCCTAAGCCAATCGCTGACTTCACCGTACCGTTGCGGAAGCCGCCTGCCTCGGTAATGCCCAAGTGCAGAGGCTGATCGATTTTTGTTGCGAGCAGGCGATACGCGTCCACGGCCATAAACACGTCGGAGGCTTTGACGCTGACCTTAAAATCTGGGTAGTTAAACCGGTCCAGCAGCTCGACGTGGTTCATGGCCGACTCAACCAAAGCCTCGGCAGTTGGCTCGCCATACTTGCGCTGCAACTCTTTGCCCAGCGACCCAGCGTTTACGCCAATGCGAATGGGGATACCCTTATCTCGCGCAGAGTGTATAACCTCTTGCACCTTTTCCATTCGCCCGATATTGCCCGGGTTAATACGCAAACAGTCGACGCCATATTCCGCAACGGCTAGAGCGATTTGGTGGTCAAAGTGAATATCCGCAACCAAGGGCACGTCAACCCGCTGACGGATTTGTTTAAAGGCCTCCGCGGCGTCCATACTGGGCACAGAGACGCGAACAATGTCAGCACCCGCCTCTGCAATGGCTTGGATCTGAGCAACGGTGGCGTCTACGTCACACGTCTCGGTGTTCGTCATGCTCTGTACACTGATCGGCGCATCCCCGCCAACGGGCACTTTGCCGACCCAAATTTTACGGCTTTGACGACGAATGATTGGACTTGGTGCATGCATTAGTTACTACTCCCAACCCCGTTTGGCCTCTGTACCGTGCGCTGTTCCCGCATGGCTTTAGCTTCAGGCGAATCTGGATATAAATTTTGTAGCGCAAGTTCTAGGCTCGCTTGCTCATCTTGCAACTGCAAGGCTTTGGCAAGGCGAACACCAGTCCACAAACCTGCCGCTGGCTGAGTCCTGACCAACTTGCGATAAGACGAATAATAACTCTGACCATTGAGGTAATCGCGTTGTTCCAGATAGAGCTGCGCTAATGTGAGAAGCGCTAGAGGATTACGTAGCTCCATTGTCAGGGCACGTTCTAAGGCTTCTATCGCTGGCTCAATTTTACCGAGGCGTGCTCGACATAAGCCCAAATTCGTAAACGCCTGTGGACGACCGCTATATAGGGTATCGCGTACTACCAGCTCCAACTCCACTTCAGCTTCAGCAAACCGCTGCTGCCCAAACAAAAACGCTGCAAAATTATTGCGAGCACGCGACAACGATTTATCGAGAACAAGGGCCTTACGAAAATTCGCCTCAGCGGCTTCAAACTCGCCCGTAGATTGATACACTAGCGCAAAGGCTTCGTACACTTCGGCGTTGTTGGGGTCAATGTCAGCGGCCAGCTTTAAGTTGCGTTTAGCGTTTTCCCAATTGCCCTGACCGATATAAGCACGTGCCAGCTCGACCCGCCGCTTGAGCGCGACATCTGGCACTTCCTTGTTCGTGAATACGGTCTCGTTGGTGGTGACACAACCTGCGAGAATCAACGCCAGAATGGCACCAAGGACAATTCGCATCAGCTGACCTCCACCACCTCAAGGTGGCCCTCCAACGCGGCCTTATGCCGCTGCGATCGCTTCGTTCGATCAACAACATCACCCACTAACTGACCACAAGCAGCGCTGATATCATCTCCCCGCGTTGTGCGGACAGTGACGATAAACCCAGCATCAATCAAGACCTGCCAAAACCGTGACACAGCATTTCCACTCGGCCGCTGGTAAGACGAACCAGGAAACGCATTAAATGGGATGAGGTTAATCTTGCAGGGGAAATTTTTCAGCAACACTGCCAGTTCGCGTGCGTGCTCTGGCTGATCATTCACACCGGCGATCAAGGTATACTCTATGGTAACCACGCGTTTCCGATCGTTTTGCGCATCGAGGTAACGCTGCGCGCTCGCCAGCAATTCGGCGATAGGATACTTCTTGTTTATGGGTACCAACTGGTTGCGCAGGGCGTCATTGGGCGCGTGCAAAGACACCGCCAGACTCACACAACTGACCTCCGCTAGCTTGTCTAGTGCGGGCACCACGCCCGAGGTGCTCAGCGTTACGCGGCGTTTTGACAATCCGTAAGCCAGATCGTCCATCATAAGATCCATGGCCGAGACTACCGCGTCAAAGTTGAGCAGAGGTTCACCCATCCCCATCATGACTACATTGGTCACGACGCGATCTTTGCCGGGTTCAAATGCGTCGAAGGAGTCAATCGCAAGCCACACCTGGCCGATGATATCCGAGGCTGTGAGGTCTCGTTCAAAACCCTGCTTCCCGGTCGAGCAAAAACTACAATCCAAGCTGCAACCGACCTGCGAAGAAACACACAAGGTTGCACGATCACCATCGGGAATTAAAACGGATTCGACCAAACCACCTTCGATAGAGCGGACGAGCCACTTGCGAGTCCCGTCGGCCGAATCGTGACGGCTGACGACTTCGGGCGGCCGAACACAAGCGCGCTCGCCGAGTTTGGCCCGAAGCGATTTTGACAAGTTGGTCATTGCCTCGAAATCACACACCCCGTGGTGATGGATCCATTTCATGACCTGTTGAGCGCGAAAAGATTTTTCTCCACACTCTGCGAAAAACGCTTCCATCTGCGCGCGGGTCAACCCGAGCAAATTCACTCGTGAATCGCGGGCAACAGGAAGCGTATCAGTAACCATTAGGCGCGATCGCACAGTTCCGTTTGCGCGAAAAAGTAGTTGATCTCGCGCTCGGCCGAAGCCAGAGAATCTGAACCGTGTACCGCATTGGCGTCAATGGATTGCGCAAAGTCGGCGCGAATCGTACCCGCCGCTGCTTCTTTTGGGTTGGTGGCTCCCATCAGTTCACGGTTTTTCATCACGGCATTTTCACCTTCGAGCACCTGTACCATAACAGGGCCTGATGTCATAAACTCGATCAAGTCTGGAAAAAATGGACGCTCTTTATGCTCAGCATAAAATCCACCAGCGGTGGCATCGGTCAAACGCACCATTTTCGCAGCAACAACTTTCAGGCCATTAGATTCGAAACGAGAGTAAATCTCGCCGATGACATTTTTGCCGACTGCATCGGGTTTAACGATAGATAAAGTGCGTTCTACTGCCATTGGTACTACTCCAAGTCGTTTAATTCAATATCGGGCTCGGGGGCACCCCGAGTTGGCCGCGTATTATACGGACTTTGGCCACGTCGCGCACCTTAACACTCTGGTTTTTTTACCATTCGATGCGCCTAATTTTCTTCGTTAATCCAAAGGCTTACCGCGCAACATACGAAGAGTAGCGTCAAGTTCGTCGATCGCCGCATCGATATCTTCGCGACGCGTCGAGCGCCCGAGGCTAAACCGAAGTGCACTGTCGGCACGCGCGCGCCCCGCCCCAATACCCAAGAGCACGTGAGACGGTTTCATGACAGCTGAGTTACAGGCCGATCCTGAAGAAATCGCCAGCCCCACCAGCGCAGATAGCAGGGCCTCACCCTCTACCCCATCAAAAGATACATTCGCGGCCTGCGGCAACCTGGTCGTTAAACTGCCGTTTAGCGTAGCTCCCTCGAGCCCGAGCAGACGCTGAGTCATGTACCCGCCCAAGCTGGCGTAGTGTGCTTGATCTTCCTCCCAGCGATCGCTGGCAAGCTTTGCAGCCGCGCCAAAACCCGCTATCTGATGAGTCGGCAAGGTGCCACTGCGAAAGCCTCGTTCATGTCCACCACCGTGAATTTGGGCTACCGGGGCTGGTGTCGCACCTCGACGCACAAACAGAGCACCAATACCTTTTGGTCCATACAGCTTGTGACCCGACAGCGACATGAAGTCGACCGGCACATCGGCCAAATTGATTGGCAGTTTCCCCACAGCCTGGGCAGCATCGACGTGCAATAAGATGCCCCTAGACTTGACCAGCTGAGCAATTTCTTTGATCGGGTTAACCGTGCCCAGTTCATTATTGACCCACATAATTGATACCAGCTTGGTTTCGTCACGCAATGAGCGTTCCAATGCATCGACATCCATCAAACCTTCTTTAGTTGCGGGCAAAAACGACACGCCAACCCCTTTGCGTTGCAACTGATTAGCAGGGTCTAACACGGCCTTGTGCTCAATCGCACTGGTCACAAAGTGACCTTCATAATGTAACGCCTCGAACACACCCTTGATCGCAAGATTATTCGCTTCGGTTGCGCCCGAGGTAAAAATAATTTCGCGCGAATCAGCACCAATCAAATCTGCAATGGCACCCCTAGCGATTTCTACGCGATGCTCAGCTTGCCATCCATAGACATGGGTCCGCGATGCCGGGTTGCCAAAATCCCCCGTCTCGTCAAGGCACCCAAGCATTGCATCTCTCACTTCGGGTGCAATCGGCGTGGTCGCTAAATAATCCAGGTAAATTGGCTTATTACTCATCGTCATCGGTCTTTTGCTCAAGTTTCGCGCGAAGTGCACTGCGTTCGAACACCACTTTTTGCGTTTCGGTCAGCATACCTCGTAAGATGTTGAGTTCCATTTCATCGATACGCATTCGGTTGTAAAGCCGCTGCAATCGAGTCATCAACTGACGGGGTGCACTCGGATCCAGAAATTCGATGTCGATCAAGGTCTGTTCCAAATGCTCATAGAAGCGCCGCATTGCCTCTTTGGTGGCAAACGGGGCGTCCCATTCCTCATCGGCGCGCTCCGGCAAACTGTCATACAAGGTCTGCATTCGCAGCTCATAACACAAAATTTGCACCGCCATCGCAAGATTCAGTGAGCGGTAGGCCTCGTCGGTAGGCACGTTTACATGCAAATCGCACAGTTTAAGCTCGTCGTTGGTTAAGCCCCTGTCCTCACGTCCAAACAACATCGCGACCTGCCCCATTGCGGCCTCGCTTCTGATTTGCAACGCCGCGCGCCGCGAGTCTAATATCGGCCAGGGGATGCGTCGCTCGCGCGCGCTCGTTCCCACCACAAAATGACAATCTTCGATGGCTTCCTCAACGGTGGCCACCACCCTTGCTCCATCCAACACATCAGCCGCAGAAGCCGCTCGCCATGTCGCCTCTTCGTCTGGAAAGCGACGCGGCGCAACTAAAACCAGATTCGTAAACCCCATGTTTTTCATGGCGCGGGCAACGCCACCGATGTTACCGGGATGCGATGGCTCCACCAACACAATACGCATAGACTCAAACATTGCAATTCTCGCGGCTAAATTAGTGGCAAAGTGTACCAGTTTTCTCAGTGCGAAGGAGCAGCAGCGCTGGTATACTCTCGCGCTCAATTCAGCAGGACCGTAACACCATGGAACCAATGGTCAGTATTGCCTTGCGCGCAGCGCGCAAGGCCGGCGATATGATCGCCCGCGCAGCGGATGAACTTGATCGCCTTCCAGTCGACAGTAAAGGCACCAATGACTTCGTCTCAGAAGTCGATCGCAACGCAGAACGAGAGATTATTCAGCAACTTGCGAAGACGTATCCCGATCACGCTTTCATCGGTGAAGAATCGGGGCGAACAGGTCCCGAAGAAGCCGAACACGTCTGGATTATCGACCCGCTCGACGGAACCACGAATTACCTCAGAGGCATCCCGCACTACGCAGTTTCGATTGCCTGCACTTACAAAGGCAAACTCGAGCACGCTGTCGTTCACAACCCTGTATTGCGCGAGGAATTTACCGCCTCGCGAGGACGCGGAGCACAGTTTAACGGGCGCCGCATGCGGGTTTCTAATACCCAAGGCCTAGAGTCGGCTCTAGTGGGTACGGGCATTCCCTTTAAAGGCCACTGCGCAGAACACCTGTCCACTTACTCGGCCGCCTTGGCTGAAATTGCTTCGAGATGCGCCGGTATTCGTCGCGCAGGCGCTGCCTCCTTAGACCTGGCCTATGTAGCGGCAGGACGATTGGATGCATTCTGGGAAATGGGCCTCGCACCCTGGGACATGGCGGCCGGCGTGTTATTGATAAAAGAAGCTGGCGGTTTAGTCAGCGACTTTGATGGTGGCGAAAAGTTCATGGAATCTGGGAACATCGTCGCTGGCAACCCGCGGGCATTCAAAGCCGTACTGCAGATCGTTGCGTCCAAAGCAAAGGGCTAACAAAAGCGCGCTTAGGTCTGACGTCGAAAAGCGTCAGACCCGTCACACTTACTCAGAGCTAGGGCTCTAAAGCCAGATCTTCCTCACCCTCAGGAACCGGAATAATCAGGTCTTCTTTACTGACACCCAAACCGACCAGCAAATTCGCGGCGACGTAAATCGACGAGTACGTACCCACAACAACACCAACCAACAGCGCCAGCGCAAAACCATGAATCATTTCGCCGCCTACAAGGGCCAACGAAATGAGTACCAGCATGGTTGTCAAGGAGGTGACCAAGGTCCGACCTAAGGTCTCGCTTAACGACTGATTGATCACTTCCAATGGATCTGTACGACGTAACTTGCGGAAATTTTCACGAATACGATCGCTGACCACAATGGTATCGTTCAGAGAGTACCCTATGACCGCTAGAATCGCGGCTAACACCGTTAAGTCAAACTCTAAATCAAACAGCGAAAAGAAGCCCAACACGATAATGACGTCATGAGCTAAGGCACCCACGGCACCTAGCGCAAACTTGAACTGAAACCGAAAGGCAATGTAGAGCATCACCAAGCCAAGCGCCAACAGCATCGCTAATCCACCCTGCTCACGAAGTTCCTCGCCGACTTGAGGGCCGACGAATTCGATCCGCCGCAACTCTACATCAACCTTAGACTCGCTTTGTAAAATACCCAACAAGGCCGCACCTTGCTCATCAGAGGTACCTGCAGGCAAGCGAATTAGCACGTCACGATCGGTTCCGAAGCTCACCACGATCGCCCCCTCGTAACCACGCGACTGCAGGGTCTGACGGATAACGGTCAAATCTGCCGAGTCGGCGTATTCAACTTCGACTAAGGTGCCCCCAGTAAAATCTAGCCCCCAGCTCAACTCCTTAACACCGAGCGAGACGACACTTGCCAGAATTAAGGCAATTGATAACCCCGCAGCCAAACGGCGCCATGCCATAAAGTCAATAATCTTCATTTTGCGACTCCCCCAATCGACAGGGTCTTAACTTTGCGACCACCGTAAATCAAATTAATTAAGGCCCTAGTTCCAATGATCGCGGTAAACATCGACGTCAAAATGCCGAGTGACAGGGTCACGGCAAATCCTTTGATTGGACCCGTGCCCACTGCATAAAGGATAACAGCGACGATCAGTGTGGTGATATTCGCATCTAAGATCGTGCTTAAGGCCTGCTCAAAGCCTTTGTGAATGGCCATCTGGGCACTAGACCCGCCATTCAACTCCTCTCGAATCCTCGAAAAGATCAGCACGTTGGCGTCCACGGCCATACCGACCGTAAGAACAATACCCGCAATACCAGGGAGCGTCAGTGTCGCACCCAACAAGGACATAAACGCCAGCAGTAATACGAGGTTGCAGGTCAGAGCGACAACCGCCACAACACCGAAGGCGCGGTAGTAGAACAACATAAAAATAACAACTAGGGCCAGGCCAAGCTGCACTGATTTTACGCCCAACTCGATATTCTCTGCCCCAAGCGATGGCCCGACTGTGCGCTCTTCAACAAACGAGATGGGGGCCGCCAAAGCTCCAGCGCGCAACATCAAAGCCAGCTCGCTCGCCTCTAACGGGCTGTCTAGCCCTGTTATCTGAAACTGAGCTCCCAAGGCTTGCTGGATAACGGGAGCTGTCAGAATCCGTTTTTCATCGTAAGGTATTTTTGTAATAACATCGCTGCCATCGGCCGCGACATCATAGGAAGTCTTGTATTTACGCTCAATAAACAGAACCCCCATGCGACGCTTAACATTATTGCGAGTCGCTCGCGACATGAGCGTACCCCCCTCACTATCGAGGCTAATGCTCACATTGGGGCGGCCGTTTTGATCAAATCCTGCTGCTGCATTGGATACGCGCTCACCGGTTATGATCACGTCACGCTCCAACCACTCGCTCATACCTAAACGATCTTCGCTACGGTATTCGAACCGCTGTTTTTCCGAGGGCCGTGCATTACTGCTGGCAACCAAGCGAAATTCTAGGTTCGCTACTTTACCCAAAATACGCTTCGCTTCGGCGGTATCTTGGATACCCGGGAGTTCGACCACAATACGATTACGCCCCTGGCGCTGTACCAGCGGCTCGGAAACACCCAGCTCATTCACTCGATTACGCAGGGTCGTAAGGTTCTGCGCTACCGCGTAGTCAACGAGCTGTGCTTTTGCCTGCTCGGTCATGCTGACTTTCAAACCAAATTGGCCTTCTTGCTCGTCAAGACGGTCAAGCATAAGCTCAGGCATTTCGTCTGCAATCGCGCTGCGCGCGTCTTCCCGTTCCTGCTCGCTACCGTACTGGGAGACAACGGCGCCCTGCTCGTCCAAATCTACCAAACTTCTGATACGGTTTTCTCGCAACAGTTTTTTGACCGCAGTCAAATAATACTCATGCCTGCGCTCCAGGGCAGCATCGACGTCGACTTCAAGTTTGAAGTGCACACCACCGCTCAGATCTAGGCCTAATTTCATTGGTTGAGCACCCAAGTCGGTCAACCATTTTGGCGTGGTGGGCGCCAAGTTCAGAGCCACAATGTAACCGTCTCCCAAGGCCCGAGCGATACGCGCCTGACCCACGAGCTGTTGATCTGCAGCACTCAGACGAATTAGTGCGTTGCGACCATTGTCCGAAATCGATTCGCCAAAGTGTTGGATATCGGCATCCTCTAAGGCTTCCAAAGCACGCTTCAAGGTAGCATCGGTAATCGCTTGACCGCTGCTTGCGCTCGTTATCTGAATTGCAGGGTCAGGTGCATAAAGATTTGGGGCTGCATAGACAAACCCAAACAGCACAAACACCAAAACCAGCAGATTTTTCCAGAGGGAATAACGGTTTAACATAGCTTACTCATAGAATTATTGACTCACTTCACGACACTGACCGTTTGCCGCCCGAATTACGGGCAGGCTCTGCCTACCCCATTGTTGTTTTAATCCATCCACACCCTGGCATTCCTGAACAAACGCATCCAGGCGCCATCCTCTTGCCAGTCCGTCGGACACCACGAGTTTTGAATCGCTCTAAACACCCGCTCAGGGTGTGGCATCATGATCGTAACTCTGCCGTCGTCACTGCAAAATCCGGTCACACCCTCTGGCGACCCGTTTGGATTGCTCGGGTACACCTCGGTTGCGCGAAGATCATTGTCTACATACTTGAGGCTGACTAATCCGGAATTCAAGGCTTGAGCCTGACTATTTACGTCAAACCACTGAGCGCGTCCTTCACCATGAGCCACCGCGATCGGCATGACACTACCCTGCATCCCTCGAAGTAGAACAGATGGCGACTCCATCACTTCCACCAGTGCAACGCGCGCTTCGAACTGTTCAGAGGTATTGCGTCGAAAACGAGGCCAGTGGGTTGTGCCGGGGATCAGAGGTGCTAACTGCGACAGCATCTGACAGCCGTTACAAACACCCAAGCTTAAGGTGTCATTACGTTCGAAAAACGCTTGAAATTGATCCGACAGCGCTTGGTTAAACAGAATGGACTTAGCCCAACCAGACCCTGCACCCAACACATCACCAAACGAGAAACCTCCACAGGCCACCAAGCCCTTGAAGTCCCCAAGGCTGCGTCTACCAGAGACCAAGTCGCTCATGTGCACGTCAACCGCGTCAAATCCAGCGCGATCGAAGGCTGCCGCCATCTCTACCTGACCATTAACACCCTGCTCACGCAAGATGGCGAATTTGGGTTTCCTCTTGACGTTTAGGTAGGGCGCCGCGATGTCATCATTTTGATCAAAGGTCAGGCGCACCGACATTCCGGGGTCATCTGCCCGAATACCCTCGTATTCTTGCTCGGCGCATTCTGGATTGTCTCTGAGCTTCTGAATCTCGTAACTGGTGCGAGCCCAAAGTTTCTGAAGCGTTGTTCTAGACTCCGCCAAGACAATGCCTTCCTCAACCGCAACCGTAATGTCGTCAGAATTATTCGCGAAACCCAGAGGCACAATGCAATCTTCCAAGCCCATAGCCTTGCAGCGACTGACAAAGGCGTCGGCACGATCGGCCTTGACCTGAACAACGGCGCCGATTTCCTCACTGAATGCGGCACCCAATAGCTGATCACTGGACACCGGCAACGAAAGCTCCAAGCCGGCATGGCCGGCAAAGGCCATCTCTAATACCGAGACCAGGGCTCCCCCGTCGGAACGATCATGATAGGCGTGCAATACACCTTCACTGACGGCCCATTGAATCAATTCAAACAGGGCGCGAACCGAATTTGCGTCGATATCAGGGCAGCGATCGCCAAGCTGACCAAAGCTTTGAGCCAGCACAGACCCACCCAAACGATTAGCGCCTCGACCGAGATCAAGCAATAAGATGGGTGCGTCGACATCAGGTGTGAGCTGCGGAGTCACGGTACGACGCACGTCCGTTACTGGCGTAAACGCTGAAATGATAAGCGATACAGGAGCGGTGACAGACTTGTCTTCTCCATCTGACCAGACAGTTCGCATGGACATAGAATCTTTGCCCACAGGAATGGTCAAACCAAGCTCAGGGCAAAACTGCATTCCGACGGCTTCAACCGTGTCGTACAGAATAGCGTCGTGATCTCGATAGCCTGCAGCGCACATCCAGTTTGCCGACAGTTTTATATCAGAGAGCTTTCCGATTTGAGTGCCTGCTAAATTGGTAATCGCTTCTGCCACGGCGAGGCGTCCCGATGCCGGGCCAGAGATAAGCGCAACTGGAGTTCGCTCTCCCATGGCCATGGCCTCGCCTGCATAGCCTTTATAATCAACGGTGGTGATCGCGCAATCCGCGACCGGCACCTGCCAGGGACCGACCATCTGATCTTGCGCGACCATCCCCGTAATCGAGCGGTCACCAATGGTGATCAAAAACGATTTACTCGCGACGGTGGGATGAGTCAACACACGATCCAAAGCGTCTGCAAAGGTGCATTGGATATCAAGCCCTGTCGCAATCGCGGACTGACGTGTGACTGAACGATGCATTTTTGGGGGCTTACCAAACAGCACTGACATCGGCAAGTCGACGGGCGTATTATCAAAATAACCATCACTCACCGCGATATGCTGTTCTTCGGTCGCTACCCCTACGACAGCAAATGGGCATCGCTCGCGCTCACAGAACGCTCGGAAGACATCTAAGTTTTCAGGTTCTACGGCGAGCACATAGCGCTCTTGCGACTCGTTACACCAAAGCGCCAAAGGCGACATACTGGGTTCATCATTGGGCACATCGCGCAGCTGGAAACGCCCACCACGACCGCCATCTTTAACAAGCTCCGGCAAGGCATTTGAAAGGCCACCGGCACCCACATCGTGAATAAAGGCTATCGGGTTAGACTCGCCAAGCTGCCAACAGCGGTCAATAACCTCTTGGCATCGGCGCTCCATCTCCGGATTTTGGCGCTGAACCGAGGCAAAATCCAAATCTTCCGCCGAGCTACCGCTCGCCATCGACGAGGCCGCACCACCGCCCAAACCAATCTGCATCGCAGGGCCACCCAGGACAATTAAGTGTGCGCCAGCGCTGAACGCGCCCTTCTCGACGTGCTCCTCGCGAATGTTGCCGTAACCGCCTGCAATCATAATAGGTTTGTGGTAGCCGTAGACGCAGTTCTCGCCGTCCTGTGTGACGTTCAGCTCGAAACTACGAAAGTAACCGCTGAGATTGGGACGACCAAATTCGTTATTAAATGCTGCGCCCCCAATGGGGCCTTCAAGCATAATATCCAGCGCTGACACGATACGACTCGGCTTGCCATAGTCGCTATCCCATGGTCTAGGGAACTGTTGTAGATTCAGACCCGACACCGAAAAACCAGTGAGTCCAACTTTGGGTTTAGAACCGCGACCGACAGCCCCTTCGTCACGTATTTCACCACCAGACCCCGTGCCGGCGCCCGGGAACGGCGCAATCGCCGTTGGGTGATTATGGGTCTCGACTTTCATCAGCAAATGTACAGGTTCCAACGTCGCCGTGTAAGAACCTGTCGCTGGGTTTGGATAAAAACGATAGGCTTCGGTGCCCTTGACCACCGCCGCGTTGTCCGAGTAAGCAGACAAGACGTTATCTCCAGCCAGATTGTAGGTGTTGCGGATCATGCCAAACAGCGAGTTTGGCTGATCGACCCCGTCTATTGTCCAGCTGGCATTGAAAATTTTATGACGGCAGTGCTCGGAATTTGCCTGAGCAAACATCATCAATTCGACATCGGATGGATTGCGCTGCAAGCCTTGAAAACTCTCGACTAGATAATCAATTTCATCTTCTGCCAGTGCCAAACCGAGCGTCTTGTTTGCCTGCTCTAGAGCTGGGCGACCGTGGCTTAGAATATCTACAGAGGTCATTGCCGCCGGTTCTGCGGCCGCAAAAAAAGCATCAAGACCGCTCCAGCTAGTAACGGCCGACTCGGTCATCCGGTCATAAAGAACTGCGGGAACCGCACAATTAGCAATGTCACCGTCGAGTTCAAAAACGAGAGCCCGCTCTATTCGTGCAACAGCGTGTATGTCACAGTGCTTGGCGATATCGGTGGCCTTGGATGACCACGGCGAAATTGTGCCCAGACGCGGAGAAACCACGCATACCGGCGCGTTGGACTGAGTGTCTACTAAATCTTCAGCCGCCAGCAGATCCATCAATACTCGCTGACTTTGCTCCGACAAATCGGACTTGAGCTGCACCAAGTAGGCGTAATAAGTCGAGTCTACCCTGACTGGGGATTGATCTGAGGCCAATTGATCGTTAATTTTAGCGACACGAAATGCCGAAAGTGCAGCGCCACCGCGGAGAATGAGCATGCTTTATTTGACTCCATGCTATCGAGTACAAGAAAGCAGCGAAGTGTACCTCAGTTCGCCTGCTCTGGCGACGAATAGGCGCACAAAGTCGCGCTTTTTAAGGGGAAATCCACTGAAATTCTGCCTGACCTTAATGCTTGCGCTTATTCTGGCGGGCTGTGAGCAAAAAGACACTCTTCAGGAGGTTAAAC
The DNA here is from genome assembly GCF_965659035.1 of Aequoribacter sp. Lineage (NCBI taxonomy): Bacteria > Pseudomonadati > Pseudomonadota > Gammaproteobacteria > Cellvibrionales > Halieaceae > Aequoribacter > Aequoribacter sp. The sequence goes on from NZ_CBFHWH010000001.1 coordinate 152,765, forward strand.
AGAGAGGCTATCTCACGGTTGTCACACGCACCAGCCCTACGACTTACTACCGCGACAATACCGGACCTACTGGATTTGAATATCAACTTGCGCAACGATTTGCAGATCAGCTAGGTGTGGAGCTCAATGTCCTTACCGAAAGCACTATCACCGGAATTTATCGAAATTTACGCGAAGGCACGGCTGACTTGGCAAGCGCGGGGCTGAGTCTCAGCGCAGCAAGAGCGGAAGAGTTCTCGTTTACGCAAAGTTATTTTGAAGTACAACCTTTAGTGATCTACCAGAGCGGCCAGTACCGTCCTTCCTCGATAACAGATCTCTACGAACGTACTGTTCTGGTCACGGCGAATTCAAGCCACCTTGAGCTTCTCGAGCAGTTGCACGAGTCGCATCCTAAACTGCGCTGGAAGGTCATTGCCAGCTCAGATTCGGCGGATCTACTTGATCAGATCAACGAAGACACCCCTTTTGCAATCGTTGATGACTACGATTTTGCTCTTCAGCAACCCCTCTTTCCGCGCCTAAAAGAAGCTTTTAGCTTCGGGGACAAACAACAACTCGTCTGGTTCATAACAACCGATTCGCAGAGTGACACGCTCACAGAAGCGGCCAACTTATTTTTAAGCGAAGTGACAGCAGATGGAGTCTTGCGCGGGCTGGCAGAAGAATTCTTTAGCTATGAGCCCCTTGTATCTCGTGCCGGCACCTTTACGTTCTCGCAAAACATGGACAGCGTTTTGCCCGACTACGAGAATATGATTCGACAAGTCGCGCATGAGTACAACATCGATTGGAACTTACTCGCCGCTATGGCCTATCAGGAATCCCATTGGGACCCCAAGGCAAAGTCTTTTACCGGCGTTCGCGGCATGATGATGCTGACCCAGCGAACTGCCAGAGAGTTAAACGTTAAAAATCGCTTAGATCCACTGGAAAGTCTGCGCGGCGGTGCACGTTATCTCAACAAACTCAAACGCCGACTTGACCCAGCCATTCCCGAGCCCGACCGAACTTACATGGCAATGGCAGCCTACAATATTGGTATGGGCCACCTGCAAGACGCGCGCAAATTAACAGCTCAAAAAGGCGATAACCCTATGGTATGGCGCGATTTGATGCAGCATTTACCAAAACTGCAGAAACCAAGCTATTACCGAACCCTTCGATTTGGTTATGCGCGCGGTGCTGAAGCGGTGACCTATGTTCAAAATATCCGTCACTACGCCAATATATTATTGTGGCGAGATATTACCCAAGGGCAGGAGATAGAGCCGCATAACAGCCGTGACTTCCTCCCTGAAACGCTTCAGGAGCTGCATCTGTTAGGGCTGTGATGCAAGCCTCAATCGCTCGTCAGTGCCAACAGTTTTTCTGTATCGCTAAGAGCTCTGGCGCTCAGATTTTTTTAGTCTTCGTCGCTCT